>NZ_VBWP01000011.1 GCF_005771635.1 Culicoidibacter larvae
GAGTAAGACGTCGCCGGGCTTTTTTTATTTTCATCAACATTCCTTGGAGCAGCATTCATGTCTGTTCCTTTTTTGTTGCCAAAAAATGATATATTTTTTTTTTTATGAAATATTATTTCTGTTTAATGCATATAGTTGAAAATATTTTACATTTAAGCTTATAATAAAGATAGAAATAAGGAATATAGGTGATGTATATGAGTTTAATTGTACAATTACGTGATGCACGTACTTTATCTCCTGCTGAGTTGAATGTAGCTCAATATATTATTGGGCATCCAAAAGAAGTATTGACTTTATCATGCTCACAGTTAGCTAAGCGAACATATACAAGTGCTTCTACTGTTGTACGACTTTGTAAGCGCATTGGTATTAAGGGATTTCCTGAATTTAAAGTACAATTAGCAAGTGAATTAAATACTTTTACAAAGAATAGTTTACATATAAAGGAAAATCGGCAGATTAAACCGGATGATTCTTTAGATTCTATTATTCAAATGATTACTGATATTAATATTGATTCTTTAAAAGAGGCAAAGATTCTATTAGATGATCAGGTTTTAGAGCGTGTTGTTGCTGCTATCGATAAGGCTAAAATTATTGATATTTATGGTGTAGGAGCTTCACACTTTGTTGCTTTGGATGCAAATTATAAGTTCTTGCGTGTTGGTAAGAATTCGGCTACTTATGCCTTGTCAGATCAACAATATATTCAAGCACAAAATTCTGATGAAGAGCATTTAGCGATTATTTTTTCATATTCAGGTCAGACAAAGGAATTGTTGGAGCTTGCTGAGGTGTTATCAAAAAACGGCACAATGATTGTTTCAGTTACTAGCAGCACGGATAATGATTTGATGCGTTTAGCGGATGAATCTATTTTTGTAAGTGCCCGGGAGACTATTTTTAGGAGTGCGGCAATTTCCTCGCGGATTACAATGTTGAATGTGATTGACGTTCTTTATACTGCATATTCTAACTTACATTATGAGGCTACTCTTGAATCTTTAGCAAAAACTCATATTGAAAAAACCAAGTCACGGCGGGGATAATTTCCTGAATGTGAAATAAAATTTCTAAGTTACTCGATTTCATGGTTATTCTTTTTTAAATATGTGATAATGAATGAGAAGAAAGCTTGAGGAGTTGAAACTATGATTGAATCATTAGTTACAGAGAAACGTAATGAGAAAACTTATAACTTAGATCAGATGGATGTTTTGAGTTTATTAAAGGTCATGAATGAGGAAGACCAAAGTGTGCCTGTTGCAATTCAAAAAGTGTTACCAATTATTGGTGAGGTTGTTCAAGTAACTGTTAGTCGATTACAGAATAGTGGTAGAATCATTTATATTGGTGCCGGTACTAGTGGTCGTTTGGGTGTTCTAGATGCTGCTGAGTGTCCACCGACATTTGGTACTACTGATGAAGTGATAGGTTTAATCGCAGGTGGTGAAGAGGCTTTTGTAAAGGCAATTGAGGGTGCTGAGGATTCAATGACCCTTGCAGTCGATGATTTGAAAAGTATTCGTTTATCAGATAAAGATGTTGTTATAGGTATTGCAGCAAGTGGGCGGACACCATATGTAATTGGTGGTTTGGAATATACTCGCGAGATTGGTGCGTATGCAGTGGCTTTCAGTGCCAACCCTAATGCTAAGATTTCTGATCATGCTGATATTGCTATTGAAGTTGATTGCGGACCGGAAATTTTGACCGGTTCGACAAGATTGAAGGCTGGAACAGCTCAGAAGCTTGTATTGAACATGATTTCCACGGCATCAATGGTTGGGATTGGTAAGGTTTTTGGTAATCTGATGGTTGATGTTCAGCCAACAAATGAAAAATTGGTTGAGCGGTCAAAACATATTATTACTGAGGCAACCGGAGTATCATATGAGCAAGCTGAACAAGTTTTAGAAGCAGCTAAAGGAAAAGTAAAGGATGCAATTGTCATGATTTTGGCTAATTGTAATTATGAAGAAGCACAAGTTCGTTTAAAAAACAGCAATGGATTTGTAAGGATGGCAGTTAAGTAGAAGCAGGTAATCTGCTTCTTTTTTTTGTACGCTCGTAGTATAATAAATCTATTAGTATTCAGGAGGGATTTATCTATGAGTAAGCAAGTAGAGTTATTGAGTAAGGGGTATCAGTTTGGCTTAACTGAGGGACCGCAGTGGAATGAACGTGAGCGGCGGTTGTATTTTATTGATGCAACGCACAATACAGTGAATTATTGGCAGCAAGCTGATAATAGTATTACTACTGTTCAGGCCGAGGAAATGGTTACCGCACTTGCTTTTGCTGTTGATGATAGCTATGTTGTTGGGGTGACACCGCATGGTGCGCAGTTGTTTGATTTAGTAGGTGGTAATTTATCTAATTTGCTTGATCCAGAGGCCGGTATTGTTGATAATCGTTTTAATGATGGCAAGGTTGGTCCGGATGGGAATTTCTGGGCTGGTACAATTTCTGCAAAGCGGACACCAACAGCAGCGCTCTATTGTTTTTATGATGATCAGCGAGTTGAGTTGAAGGTAAGCGGTGTTCATAATTCCAATGGTCTTGGTTGGAGTCCTGATGGTAAAACTTTTTATCATACAGATACGACTTTATTACAAGTGTTTGCCTATGATTTTGATGTCGCAACTTCAACAATCAGCAACCAACGTGTTTGTGTTGATTTCAACGGTTTAGACATAGGTAAGCCGGATGGGCTTTGTGTAGATAGTCAAGGTCACTTGTGGATTGGACATTGGGCTGGAGGTCAAGTGAGCGTTTGGAATCCAATGACGGGTGAGATGCTTGAAAGTATTGCGGTTCCGG
Organism: Culicoidibacter larvae; assembly: GCF_005771635.1. Taxonomy (GTDB): domain Bacteria; phylum Bacillota_I; class Bacilli_A; order Culicoidibacterales; family Culicoidibacteraceae; genus Culicoidibacter; species Culicoidibacter larvae. Next base: position 2,827 of record NZ_VBWP01000011.1, read on the forward strand.
CAAAGAATGTAACTAGCTGTACTTTTGGTGGCGATGATTTACAAACTTTGTTTATAACTACGGCACAGGAAGATGAGCAAGATGTTGTTGGCGGACAGATTTATTGTTTAAAAACTCAGGTAAAAGGGTTGCCAATGGCACGTTTACACGACCATTGGCTAACATTTAAGTAAGATTACTGTGCAAATGTGAATCTATCTAGTATAATTATAAGAGTAAAGGAGGAACGATTATGAATCCATTTTTAAAACAACCAATGATGTCATTCGGAGAGTATTTTGCTAAGTCATGGGAACTTTTCAAAAAACATGTTAAGTATATAATCGCTTCAGTCGCTATTTTTGTAGGAATTGGGGTGCTGATTGGTTTAGTCTTTGGACTATTTGGCATAGTTATTGCTATGACCAGAAATCCGTTAGCAATTTTGCCAATGTTATTACTTTACTTTATAGTTATTTTGGGGCTTTTTGCACTCTCAACATTGTTTATGTCTGGTCTTGTGATGCAGGTATATTATCCGGAGTTAAGCTTCGGTCAGGCAATTAAAGCTGGCAGTAAACGTTTTTGGCCAGCGCTTGGCGGTATTGTTTTGGTCGGACTGATTAATTTTGGTGTTGGTATTGTAGGCGGATTGCTAGTTATGCTTTCAGTTTTTACAATTATTTTGGCACCATTTGCAGCAATTGGGTTGCAGTTTGCTATTTTGCTTTTGAATGCTAAGTTAGCTTTTGTATTACCTGCAATTCTGATTGATGGTAAAGGGCCTGGTGAAGCAATCGGAGAAAGCTGGAATACAACTAAAGATTATTTATGGCAGTATGTAGGTCGCTTTATTGTTCTTGAATTAATTATCGGAGCAATTGCAGTAGGTATTTCGTTTATTGGAGTATTCCTTATTCTGATTCCGGCACTTATTAGTCCGGTTTTAGGAGCAATATTCGGTATAATTTTTGGGATATTGATTTCTTTTGGCGCGGCAATATTGGTATATTATATGTTGCCAATTAATATTTATATGTATGGTTATTTAAAAGATTTAAATAACCAAAATCAAGCTAACCAAGCAAATTACTATGCAAACAATCCGCAACAGCCGGTTCCGCCGCAACCGCAACAACCAGTTGCACCGCAAGCTGCGGCACCAGTGGTACCGCCTGTTACACCGGAAGTAACAAGAGAGGAGGCTGTCAATATGAATACTAATGACATTCCTAAAACTCATGAAGATATGACTATTAGTCCTGAAGGTGAACCGATGTTTGAGAATGACTTCCAAACAGAAGAAGACGATCCAGAGTTTGATGCAGATACAATGCATGATGAACCTGTATATGATGAAGAAAAATAACTTTTTGAGTGAATTTTGAAAAGAGCGTGCGATTGGGCACGCTCTTTTCTTAGCTTTTATAAAAATGTTATAAAAAACTTGTGGTTGGCGCTCGAAAAGCGTATAATAAAGATAATTTAAATTTAAATAGAGGAGCGTATGTGCAGTATGGATAAACAGTGGCAGTTAATGTATGATTTAACAATGGCTGATGCCCCGAGTGGTAATGAGAAAGAGGCTCGCGATGTTATGCAACGTTTTGTTAAGCCTTTAGCAGACAAGGTTGAAGTTGACCGTTTAGGATCGCTGATTGCAGTGCAAAACGGAGCTGAAAATGGTCCGAAAATTATGGTTGCCGGACATCTTGATGAAATTGGCTTTATGGTTACTCGTATTACCGATGGTGGCTATATTAAATTCCAAACACTCGGTGGCTGGTGGGGACAAAATATGTTGTCTCAACGAGTTACTGTTACTAACCGTGATGGTAAAAAGTTTGTTGGCGTTATCGGCAGCAAGCCGCCACATATCTTACCTGCAGATGAGCGCAATAAACCAGCGGACATTAAAGATATGTATATTGATCTTGGTGTTGACAGCAAGGAAGAAGTTGCCGCTTTGGGCATTCGTCCTGGAGATACAATTACACCATATTGCGAGAGCATGAAAATGGCTAATGAGAAATATTTATTGGCCAAAGCATGGGATAATCGTGTTGGTTGTGCTGTTGCAGCTTTAGTTTTAGAGCAACTGAAAGATAAAAAAGTTGATGGTACTGTTTATGGTGTAGGTACAGTACAAGAAGAAGTTGGATGTCGTGGTGCACAAACGAGTAGCTATAAAATCCAACCGGATATTGGGTTTGCTGTAGATGTTTGTATTTCACAATCTTTAGGCGTTACTGAAGAAAACGTATTGAGCAAACTTGGCGGTGGTCCAGCTTTAGGATTGTTTGACGCTGGAATGATCGGTCATAAAGCATTGCGCGAATTTGTTGAGAATATTGCTGATGAGCTTAATATTCCTTATCAATATGATTCAATGGCTGGCGGAGCAACTGACGGAGCTAAAATTCATATGATTCATGAAGGAACACCAACTATTAATGTTTCAATTCCCTCACGTTATATTCATTCAAATGTTTCAATAATTCACCAAGACGATATTGATAATGCAGTTAAATTAATTGTTGCAGCAATTGAGCGATTGGATAATAAAACCGTTGAAACGATTACTTACGGTAAATAATTTAAATAAAAAAGCTTAGCCGTGGAAGACTTGATAATGAAGTTGAGCACAGCAAGCTTTTTTGTCAAATATAAGCGATAATTTTTATTAAGGAGAGATGCTAAAAATGGATACAATGAATGGTAAAGTTTTAAAAGAAGGATATACTTTTGATGATGTTTTGTTGGTTCCGCAAAAATCACAAGTATTGCCCAATGAGGTTTTATTGCACACTCAGTTAACGAAAAAAATTCGTTTAAATATTCCTATGTTGTCAGCGGCAATGGATACGGTTACTGAGGCAGCACTGGCAATTGCCTTGGCTCGTCAAGGCGGGTTGGCTATCATTCATAAGAATATGAGTATTGAAGAGCAAGCGAAGCAAGTAGATATGGTAAAACGGAATGAGAGCGGTATGATTACTAATCCGATTACTTTATCTAAGGATTCGACACTTGCCGATGCCGATGCAATATTACGTACTTATAAGATTTCTGGACTTCCGGTTATTGATGAAAATGAAGTATTAATCGGAATTATTACTAACCGTGACTTGAAATATCGTCAAATTGATGAAACACCGGTTAGTGAATTTATGACTAAAGATAATCTTATTACGGCGGCAGTGGGAACGACGATTGAGGATGCGAAAGCAATTTTGCTTGAGCACCGGATTGAGAAGTTGCCGATTGTAGATGAAAACAATGTGCTTAAAGGTTTAATTACTATTAAAGATATTGATAGTGCTTTGAATTATCCGAATGCTTGTAAGGATGAGCAAGGGCGCTTACGTGTTGGTGCTGCTGTTGGTGCGTCTGGAGATGTATTGGAGCGGGTAGCGGCATTAGTTGCAGCCGGGGTTGATATTATTACTATTGATTCAGCTCATGGGCATTCGCAAGGTATTTTAGATACAGTGAAGCTTATTAAGACAACGTATCCAGATTTAGATGTTATTGCCGGTAATATTGTTACTGCTGCAGCGGCAGAAGATTTAATTGCTGCCGGAGCTGATGCGGTGAAAGTTGGCGTTGGTCCGGGATCAATTTGTACGACGCGGGTTGTTGCCGGAGTTGGCATGCCACAATTGACAGCGGTTAATGATGTTGTGCAGGTTGCTAAGCCAAAAGGTGTTGGCGTTATTGCTGATGGTGGTATTAAGCTTTCAGGTGACATTGTGAAAGCTTTGGCTGCCGGAGCAGATTGTGTCATGCTTGGCGGTTTATTGGCCGGAGCTGAGGAAGCACCTGGCGAAGAGGTTATCTATGATGGCCGAAAGTATAAGGTGTACGTTGGTATGGGTAGTCTTGCAGCAATGGCGCGAGGCAGTAAGGATCGTTATTTCCAAAGTTCAAATGAGGCGAAGAAATTGGTGCCGGAAGGTATTGAGGGGCGCGTGCCTTATAAAGGAAAACTTGAAGATATCGTGTATCAGTTGATTGGTGGTTTACGTTCCGGGATGGGTTATTGCGGAACGGCTACTATTGCTGATTTGCAGGAGAATGGCAAATTTATTCGCATCACTGGTGCTGGGTTAAAAGAAAGCCATCCGCATGATATTCAGATTACTAAAGAGGCGCCAAATTATCAGAAGTAGGAAACTCTTTGAATGAAGGCAAGCGTTGTCGCTTGCCTTCATTCCAGCTTTTAAAAATAAAAATAAGTAAGGAGAACTAATTTTATATGAAACATGATAGTATTCTGGTTTTGGATTTTGGGAGTCAGTATAATCAGCTTATAGCACGGAGGATTCGGGATTTTGGTGTGTACAGTGAGTTGCTGCCACCGACTACCACAGCTAGAGAGATTTTGGACCGTGGTAATGTGCGGGGAATTATTTTTTCCGGTGGTCCGGACGTGATTACTGATAAGGATGCATTGATGTGTGATCCGGCTATTTTTGAGTTAGGAATTCCAATTCTTGGAATTTGTTATGGGTTGCAATTAATGGCTCATCATTTTGGTGGTGAGGTTGAACGGGCAGTGAATCGTGAGTATGGTATGGCACGAATCAGAGTTATCCATGAGTCACCTTTATTTAAGGGATTAGCACATGAGCAGACAGTGTGGATGAGTCATGGCTATCACGCTACCAAGGCACCGGAAGGATTTACTATTGATGCAGTTTCAGAGTCTTGCCCAATTGTAGCAATGAGTGATGAGCGACGTAATTTTTATGGGTTGCAGTTTCATCCTGAGGTTCGTCATTCTGAACATGGCATCGCTATTTTAGGTAAGTTTGTATTTGATATTTGTGGTGCCGTTGCTGATTGGTCAATGAAGAATTTTATTGATGAGCAGGTTGCGAATATTCGTGCTGAGGTTGGTAGTGATAAAGTGCTTTGTGCATTGAGTGGTGGTGTTGATTCCAGTGTAGTTGCTACCTTATTGCATCGGGCAATCGGAGATCAGTTGGTTTGTATGTTTGTTGATCATGGATTGTTGCGTAAAAATGAAGGCGACATGGTTATGGATATGCTTGAGAATGAGTTCAATATGCATATTTTGCGTATTGATGCGCGTGAGCGGTTCTTAAATAAGCTTGCGGGTGTGAGCGAGCCGGAGGCGAAGCGGAAGATTATTGGTGAAGAGTTCATTCGTGTGTTTGAGGATGAGTCTAAGAAGTTGACTGATGTGAAGTTTTTAGCACAGGGAACTTTATATACGGATATTATTGAAAGCGGGACAGCAACGGCACAGACGATTAAGTCGCATCATAATGTTGGCGGGTTGCCGGAAGATATGCAGTTTGCTTTAATTGAGCCGGTAAAGACTTTGTTCAAGGATGAGGTACGCGCACTTGGTATCGAGCTGGGGATTGCTGAAGATATGGTATGGCGTCAACCGTTCCCCGGTCCAGGACTTGGTATTCGGGTTATTGGCGATGTAACTGAAGAGAAATTGCATATTGTGCGTGAGAGTGACTGGATTTTACGTGAAGAGGTTGCTAAAGCTGGTCTTGAACGTGAAATTTGGCAATACTTTACGGTATTAACTAATTTGAAGAGTGTTGGAGTTATGGGTGATGAGCGCACATATGATTACACTGTTGGTATCCGGGCAGTTACTTCAATTGATGGTATGACTGCTGATTTTGCCCGTGTCCCTTGGGATGTTTTACAGGCAGTGTCGGTGCGTATTGTTAATGAAGTGAAGCACGTCAATCGTGTCGTCTACGATATTACTTCGAAACCGCCGGCAACGATTGAGTGGGAGTAATATAATTGTTATTGTAGGCTATTTTTAAAGAAGAATATTAAAGCCAGCAGAATTTATATTCTGCTGGCTTTTTTTGTTTTATGCCATTAGTGTTAAACATAAAAAATGGGATAGGAATATGTAAGGTGACAAGAGTGTTTAAGATTATAGCGTGTTATTTTTCAGTTCTTTCAGAAACAATTCAGCTGACTGTGATAACATTTGGTTACTTGGCCAGATTACTTTCATTGGAGACGAAATTGTTGGGGTTATTTCTTTGAAAATCAGATCACTTTCTGAGCTTGTGTCTATCAAGTTATTAAAACAGAGAGCATAGCCTAAGCCCTCACTTACAAAAAGGCTCGCATTGTAAAGTAGGTCATATGTTCCGGTGATATTCATTTTTGATTGCATATTTTTTAACTCATTGGGCATTTCATCAGAAAATCCTTGTCTAGAAATAATTAGCGACAACTTTGAAATGTCTTGTATACTAATTGTGTTTTTTTTTGCTAAGAGGCTGTCTTTTCGCATTAAAATTCCCCATGTATCAGTATAGGGCAGACGTAATGAATTAAATGCAGAAGTATCTATGTTTTGTACTGTTATAGAAAAATCTAAAAGGCCATTATTTAGCTGTTCAGTGACTGTTTGAAAATTGCCACTGTAAAGGTGGAATTTAATGTTAGGATATTTTCTAGTTAATGATTTTAACGCTTTCGCAATAATTGTTATTCCATAGGATTCGGCACAACCGATATGCAAATCACCACCATTAAAGTCGTTCATTGATTTAAATTCAGCTTTTGTTTTATCTGCGATGGTAAGGATATCTACTGCTCTTTTATATAATATTTCTCCTTCCGGAGTTAAATTTATATTGTAATTGGAGCGTTTGAATAATTTTTGCCCCAATTCATGCTCTAAGTCTTTTAGTTGTTTTGATAGTGTTGGTTGGGTTACATGTAATTTTTTTGCTGCTTTTGTCATGCTTTTTTGGCGAGCGGTTTCTACAAAATAATTTAAAACTCTAATCTCCATTCGAATAAACCTCCTAATTTATATAAAGGTATTATAACATAAAATAGATAAAAGGAATATCTTGAAATAGATTATAGATATTTGCTATCTATAGTTTGTGAACATATAATATAATTAAAGGAGGCGATAAAATGGATTTAACGAACTTTTTAGAAATCATGGATAGTGGCAAAGAAGTTGTTGCAGGATCAGAGGAGCATCAATTTATGCATGGGCTGTCTCAAGAAGCGCTTAGAGTTACAATGGAACTAAATAATCAATATCATACAGGTGATGAAATAAGGCTTCTCATGGAAAAACTTACTGGAAGAACAATCGATGAAAGTTTTGCTTTGTTTCCGCCATTTTATACAGATTGCGGAAAAAACATAAAAATTGGTAAAAATGTTTTTATAAATGCAGCTTGTATGTTTCAAGACCAGGGAGGTATTGAAATTGGTGATGGCACACTTATTGGGCATAATGTAGTGATTGCTACACTCAATCATAATATGAGACCGAAATACAGAGGTAATATTATTCCAAAACCTGTTAAGATTGGTAAGAATGTCTGGATAGGAGCCAATGTAACAATTTGCCAAGGCGTGGAAATTGGTGAGAATGCCATAGTGGCAGCAGGTGCAGTAGTTACTAAAAGTGTAGATAAAAACACTGTTGTCGGCGGAATTCCGGCGAAATTTATCAAAAGAATTGAAGAATAATTGGCGGGTGAAAAAAATGATGCAATCAGAACAATTAAATTTAATAAGTCAATGGGATAAAACTTTTGAAAAGAGCAATCAAGTAAGTCATAGAAAAATTACTTTTGTAAATCGCTATGGTATAACACTTGCAGCAGATTTATATGAACCAAAAGAATATACCGGGAAATTACCGGCTATTGCTGTTTCCGGACCTTTTGGTGCTGTCAAAGAGCAATCATCAGGAAAATATGCACAAGAAATGGCAATGCGGGGATTTCTTGCTTTGGCATTTGACCCATCTTATACGGGTGAAAGTGGTGGTCAACCAAGGTATGTTGCTTCGCCAGATATTAATACAGAAGATTTCTCAGCAGCAGTTGATTTTTTGTCTGTTCAAGATAATGTAGATAGTGAGAAAATTGGCATTATTGGGATCTGTGGCTGGGGTGGTATGGCTCTTAATGCTGCTGCAATGGATACAAGAATAAAAGCAACAGTTGCTTCTACTATGTATGATATGACGAGATCTAAGGCACAGGGATATAATGATTCTCTAGATGCAGAGGGTAGGTATCAAATTCGTCAGAGTTTGAATATACAAAGAACACTGGATTACAAAAATGGTTATTATGACTTAGCTGGAGGAGTTGTTGATCCGCTTCCTGATGACGCCCCTCAATTTGTAAAAGATTATTATGCGTATTATAAAACATCAAGAGGATATCATGAAAGATCGTTGAATTCTAATAATGGCTGGAATATTACTTCTACACTTTCTTTTATGAATATGCCTATTCTACAATATGCTGATGAAATCAGGAGTGCATGCTTGCTTGTTCATGGAGAAAAAGCTCATTCTTTATATTTTAGTCAAGACGCGTTCAAAAAATTAACAGGAGATAATAAAGAACTTTTAATTATACCAAATGCTAATCATACGGACTTGTATGATAAAATGGATATTATTCCCTTTGATAAAATACAGAAATTTTTTGAGGATAATATTTAATCAGGAGTAGTGCATATATCCAATATTAAATAATTATATATGTAAAAAGCCCTTGTTTTAAGGGCTTTTTTAGTTTTATGAAAGTAAGATAAAAATTGTGAACTTTATGTAAAAGCATTGTTTTGATTGAATTGAAACACGTATAATTACTTAGTAACAAAAAATATATTCTGCGGGGGAATAAGTAATGAAAAAAATTATGTTAACGCTTGTTTCGGTAATTTTAGTGTTTGTTGGATTGCAGGCACAAGTTTATGCGATATCGGAACACGAATATGATATGACTGATTCACTTCGATTAATTGATAAGGGTACTTCTGATCTAAATGGTTATGGTACGTTTACTCATACCGGTTCATCATATTTCAATAAGCAATATAAGTACATGTTGCTAACCAAAACGTCAACCATTGTCAATACTAGTAATTCTACAATGAAAGCACAATTATATCTTCCATATTATTATGCGTATGGTTTGAATGATACTGACAATACAAGTTATGTTGGTATTGGTTATCCGGCTAATTGGAATAGTGAATCAAATAAATTTCTTTTTGATAATTATGTAAGCAATGGTGCGTTTATTAATTCTTATGATAGTGATATTGTATCGCTGAATTATCCATTGCGGAAAGACTTGAAAAACAGTGAGTATTTTATCGATGATTTAGTTTATCAACAGGGAGAACTTGCAGATTGGTCACAAAGCGTACCGGTTGTACGTCAGTTAGCCAGCGAAAGTCCAGACGATACTGTTATTGCTTTTGACATGGGTACTTTGGCACCGGGAGAGAGTAAAACATTTTCATATGTAATTAAGAGTTATGGTTTGCAACATTACTCTGGAGTATCCGGGGTCGACTTTATAACTTATTTACGTTTTGAAGTTGCTGCTAAACCGGTTATGGTTCACTATGTTGATCAATTCGGTAATACAATAGCTGATGACAGCATTATTAATGGAAATGGTGAGCAGCTAGTCAATGAAACATACAATACTATTGCCAAAGATATAGATGGCTATCAGCTAATTGAAACAACTGATAATACCAGCGGTACATTAAGTGATCAAGAACAAACGGTTACGTATACATACCAAAAAGTAGATAAGCCAGTTAATGGAGAAGTAACAGTCAATTATAAAGATATTGATGGTAATGCTTTGTGTGACGCAATAATATTGAGCGATGTTGTTGGTGCTACCTATAAAACCGATGCTAGGACTTTTAGTGGTTGGACATTGAAAACAGTTGAGGGGAATGCCGAAGGTATTTATGCAGCTGAACCGCAACAGGTTTCATATATTTATGAACCGGAAGCGGCAACTAACAGTGAAATCGGGATGTTACCAAATACCGGAAACAATCATGATTTTAATATAGTTTCTGGGGCAGGAACATTTATTATTGCCGGAGCGGTATTAGCAATAATGTATTTTAAACGGAAATAATTTTGATAAAAGCGGCTTCCGAGGAAGCTGCTTTTATTTGTTTTTTAAAATGATATAATGAGTAAAATAGGGGTGATAGTACAAAATGAGTAAGAAGTTTTTTCTAAGTCCTAAGTTAGTGATTGGAATGTTAGTGTTGTTTTGCACTTTAGGTGTGATTTCACTAATGAATTTATTGAGTTTACTAGCCGGGAATGGTGGTCGAATTGGTGTTTTTTCGATGTTCGGCTTTTTAATATTTGGAACCGTATTTATTGTAGCGCTTAGAAACAGAATAGAAGTTTCTGCTGGGAAGATTGTCTATGAGAACAAAGAGTATTACAATACTGACTATACTTTTAAAATTGTTCAGGAGGCTATCGACCAATCTTTTACTCAACGACCGCTTACGGATTTATTTAAAAAGTATTATGTTAATTTGATTATTGTGGAGCGTAACAGCGGCAGAGTGGTTGAGCGATTAAAGTTGAATGGTATGTTTGGTTTTCAAAGAAGGAAACTCGTTGCGCTTTTAGGAATTGATTATATGTAAAGGAAAACCCTGCCGGTTCCGCGGAACCGGCAGGGTTAAATTTTCTCAATAAGAAATCATCTCAATTGGTGACAGTGGTATAATAAAAATATGTAAAAACAGCAAATGAAAGGAAGTTATTTATGAAAATTATTCTTGAAAATTCTTATGAGAAGCTGAGTGAAACCTTAGCAATGATTATGATTAGTGAGATGTCGAAACCAGGCCGAGTGAATGTTGACTTTACTGATGGTGTTTCACCAGTTGGTGCTTATGAACTGGTTGCTAAGAAAGTACAGGAGGATCCTGAGCGTTATCATAATGTGCATTATTATAGTCATGGTGAATCAACGTATCCACCAAAAAGTGTTGCTGGTATGTTGAAGGAACAGATTTTCGATCCATTTATGGTGCCGCAAGAAAATATTCATTTGATTGATGTTAATGATATTTATAAACAAATTCATGATATTGAAGCTGCCGGCGGTTTGGATTTATCAGTTTTAGGGTTAGGTGCGGATGCTCATTTTTGTGTTAACTTTCCTGATTCAACTCAGTTTGATAAATTGATTTATAAGTATGAGCCAAAGGATTATGATTGGTATGAGGAAACTCGTAAAAAATATGGTATTGATGCATTTAGCGGGATGGTCACTTTTGGATTTAAGATGGTTGCTAAAACCAGACGAGTAGTTATGATTGTTAATGGTACTAATAAGGCGCAGGCAGTGAAAGATATGTTGACACAACCGATTTCAACACATTATCCGGCAACAATTTTACGTTGTCTTGATAATTTCACTTTGATTCTTGATGCTGATGCGGCTTCGTTATTAACTGAAGAAGATATCGCTAACGCAAAACTTTAAGGGAAAAGTTGAACCCGCCAAGACTTAGGGTCTTGGCGGGTTCTGTGCTATAATTCAAATAGTAACGGAGGGGTAATTATGGAGCGCATCGAACAATATTGGCAACAGTTTTTGCATGAAACTGACCGCAGTGCTGATACAAAATATCTAGAGAGTTTTTATTTTGGCAGCAACGAGCAATCTGCCAATAATTTATTGCAATTAGTGCTGAGTGGTAAAAAGAAAGCAACTTGTTCTAGTTTGGCATATTTTGAAGCGATTGGCGAGGAGGTGCCCAAACCTGGTGATTTTTCAATTATCACTGATTGGGCGGGAACGCCGTTTTGTGTTATTCAAACTAAGCAAGTAGCGCTTATGGCTTTTAAAGATATGACTTTTGATATTTGCAAACGCGAAGGCGAAGATGAGCATCTTGAGTCATGGCAAAGTAATCATATTTACTTTTTTACTGAAGAGGGTAAGCAGTATGGTTATGAATTTTCTTGGGATATGGAAGTTGTTTTTGAGGATTTCGAAGTAGTTTATACGGAGGAAAGTATGTATGATATTGATAATGCTAGATTGTGACTGAAGGCAAGTTCCTCCCTCGGAACTTGTCATTCTTCCAAAATTATTTTTGTTGCAAATGCAACAAAAATAATGTATTATAGAAATAACTCAAAAAAGGAGTTTTGATGATGCCTAATATTTTGCGTGAAATCGGGAAGATTGCCCGGGGCCTAGATTCAATTAGTAATATTGAGTTTAAAGATGTTAATTTAAGTCGTGGTCAGTATGTATATTTGGTACGTATTTGTGAACATCCGGGTATTATCCAAGAGAAACTAGCCGAGTTAATTATGGTGGATCGCACGACAACTGCCAGAGCGATAAAGCGATTAGAGGCAAGCGGTTTTGTTGAACGTCGCGGTGATAGTGAGAACCGGAAAATCAGAAAGTTATTTCCAACTAAGCGGGCATTGGAAGTATATCCATTTATTATTCGTGAGAATATTTATTCTAATCAAGTGGTGCTAGCCGGCTTATCAACTAAAGAAGCGGAGATACTTGCCGATTTATTAGTTAAGGTGAGGGAAAATGTTGAGGTGGACTGGGAACTGGTCAAGAAGGGCCATAAACGTGAATATTAAGAAGGAGCGAAATTTATAGTGAAGTTGAAGAAATTAAGTGTAAATGATGCTGCGGTATTGCAGGAGATTAGTGTTTTAACTTATAAAGATACTTTTGACCCATATAATAGTGCAGAGAATATGGCGATTTATTTGGAGGAAGCTTATAATATTCCTAAGCTAGAACGTGAATTGCAAAATCCTGAATCAGAATTTTATTTTTTATTTGTTGATGGACGGTTAGCGGCTTATTTGAAGTTGAATGTTGGAGCCGCGCAAAGTGAAACAATTGCTGATAATGCGCTTGAAGTTGAGCGGATTTATGTGAAGCCAGAATTTAAGCGTCGTGGTTTAGGTAAGTATTTGATGGAAAAGTCCGAAGCAATTGCCAAAGAACTTGGCAAGAGCTCAATGTGGCTTGGCGTTTGGGAAGACAACAAAGCTGCCCAAAGTTTTTATGAGCAAATGGGGTTTGCTATTGTTGGCAGTCATTCGTTTTTTATGGCTGATGATGAGCAAACAGATTTGATTATGGCAAAAGAAATTTAGGTTTGGAGTTGTTAGTCATGAATAGGATTATTGTTGAGTCGGCTTTTTGGGAACTTTTTCCTGAGGCGGAAATTCAGATTTTAGTAGTGAAGGCTATTGATAATCATGTTGTTGAGGCAAAGAATGATTACTTTGCGGCTCTGCTTGCAGATGGCGCAAATGATGCCGGTCAATATTTGACCGATGCTAATTTCAGCCAAAATAGAGTAGTTGCAGAATGGCGTGAGGCATTTTCTAAGTTTAAGACTAAGAAGGGTGCGCGGGCATCAATTGAGGCGTTATTGAAGCGAGCGAGTCAGGGACATGAGTTTCGGCCGATTAATCCTTTGGTGGATATTTATAATTCGGTTTCGTTGCAATTTGCAGTGCCATGTGGTGGCGAGGATATTGATACGATTGAGGGCGATTTACGTTTAGGTAAAGCGCAGGGTCGCGAAAGCTTTTTGCCACTTGGTGCGGATGCGGATGCGCCGGCATTGCCTGGTGAAATTATCTATTATGATGATGCCGGAGCGATTTGCCGTTGTTTGAATTGGCGTGAGGCGCAGCGGACAATGTTGACTGAGGATACAGTGAATGCGGTGTTGGTGATTGAGGCAATCAATCGCGAGCAGGCTATGCGAGCGCGCGAGGCGGCAGCGAAGATGAAACAGTTGCTTGATGGCTACTTTAATGTCGAGAGCGTTACATATCAGTTGAGTGTTGAAAATCCGGAGATTGTTTTGTAGAAGCGAGGTGCCGATATGGAAGTGAAGCTTTTTGCTAAGGATGATTTAGCATTGGCGGTTCAATTGGTTGATGAACTTTGGGGTGATACTAAGATGGTTTTGCGCGGCCAGCTTGTTGATGTTCATGATGCTGATGGAGCTGTGTTAGTGTACGATGGTGCTGCGATTGCTGGTATATTGACGTATATTATTCTTGAGGATAAATTTGAAATTTTGACTTTTAATAGTTTGATTGAGCATAAGGGTGTTGGCCGCATGCTTATGGATGTCGCGATACAGATTGCTAAAGAAAGTCATTACGATGAAGTCTGGGTGCTGACAACTAATGATAATACTCGGGCATTGAAATTTTATCAGCGCTATGGTTTTGCTTTGGTTCGAGTGAATTTTAATGCACTTGATGCATCGCGCCAACTGAAACCGGAAATTCCGGAGTTTGGTGCTGATAATATTCGTTTGGATCATGAGTTTATTTTAAAATTGGCTCTGGTATGAAGTGAGCGATATTGTATTATAGTACTGACTAAATTGAGGTACCGAAAAGGCGGGCGTTATTATGACGCCCGCCTTTTCGGCATTTTTGGTATAATAAAAAGTGACGGAGGTGGCGATATGAATCAGGACTTGCTGGTAAGGTTGACGGCTGAATGGAAGCCGGTGCCGCTCTATAATATTTGGCGATTAATTGCTTTATCGGAACTTGATGATGCGTTTGAATTGATTTATGCGCAACAGGTTATTGATTATGTACGTGAGCATTTATTTTGTGAGGTTGGTTTTTCGTTTACCGGTAAGCGGGATGATATTGTGCCATGTTATAATGCGATGATACTTGAGGCTTTGTGTAAGTTAGGTTTAGCTGATAGCGAGGAAGTTGAGGTTGCGGTTAATTGGATTCGGCAGTATCAATTTTTTGCGCACGGCGGCATGAGCGAATGGGATGGCCGGGGAATTTTAAAGTATGGCGGTTGCTTGCAGGCAACGCCATGCTATATTGGCGTTGCTAAAACGGTAAAGGCGTTGTTAGTGTATCAGCGCACGGCAAGTAAAGCGGCACCGTGGGTTGCTGAACTGATTGAGAACGGGATGGCAGTTATTAAGCAGCATCAATTTTGTTTTAGGCTTACTAATGGCAAGCCGATTAGTAAGCACATTATGGAAACGGCATTTCCGGCTTCTTATGTGCTGAGTATTAATGAGTTGGCAGAGATTGCTTGGCTGTCAGGAAACAGCAATGATGAGTCGACTGCCAAGATGAAACAGTACTTGCTTGATATTCGTGATGATGCCGGCATGTGGGGTGTTATGTATCAGTATAAGGGCGATGGTTACATTTCTTTTGATGGCGGCAAACGGCAATCTCCTTGGATTACTGATAGATTGAATCGCTTTTTGTTTGCTGAGGAAAGCCTGGGCTAACGAACGGTCTTTCCGCGTGAGACCGTTCGTTAGCTAAGTTTTTACCAAAATATGGTATACTTGTTATATATATGAGGAGCGAGTAGTTTATGCGGGTTAGCAATGAAATGATGAACGATGAGGTACGTAATTTAGGACGCGGTATGCGGCTTTTTAATTTTCGCAATGAGACGATGTTTCGTGGGGCAGCGTGGTTGACGAGAAAAGTGATGCTGGGCAGAACTTCTAAGTTGCTTGATTGCAGTGAGGTGAGTGTGCAGCGAAGCGATGGCAGTTTGCTGCGTTTGTGTGTTTATAAGTCGTTACAAGGCGCTCAGGGAGTTCCTGGTGTGCTTTGGATTCATGGCGGTGGTTATGCAACCGGCGTTCCGGAGATGGATTTGAGCTATTATCAGATGTTGGTTGAGCAGCATAATTGTGTGATTGTTGCACCAGATTATACGCTTTCAATTGATAAGCCGTATCCGGCAGCAATTGATGATTGCTATCTGGCATTGCTTTGGATGAAGCAGCATGCGGATGAGTTAGGTGTTAATGATGAGCAGTTATTCATTATTGGTCGCAGTGCCGGCGGTGGATTGACGGCAGCATTGACGATGCTGGCGCGTGACCGCGGTGAAGTGAATGTTGCTTTTCAAATGCCTATGTATCCGATGCTGGATGATGGTAATGATTCTGCTTCGGCGCAGGATAATACGGCGCCGGTTTGGGATGCTCGCAGCAACGAGTTAGCTTGGAAATTATATTTAGGTGAAGCGTATGGTGCAGATAGGGTGCCACCGCCATATGCGGCGCCGGCACGAGCTGATGATTATCGCAATTTGCCACCGACATATACTTTTGTTGGTACCATTGAACCTTTCTATGACGAGACCCTGCAATATATTGCTGATCTGCAGCAGGCAGGAGTTGAAGCGACGGTCGATACTTATGAAGGTTGTTACCATGCTTTTGATCAATTATGCGCCAATACTGAGATTGGCAAACTGGCAACGAAACGCTGGCTGGAGCAATATAAATATGCTGCTGAGCATTATTTCGCACCACAATTTACTGATGAAAAATAGGAAATCGGCGCTCGCTTAACGAGCACCGATTTTTCTTTTGTCTCTGCCATTGACGGATAGGCAATTTCATACTAAGATAGGGATAAGTATTTTATCACAAAATCATTGTCTTACAATTTTGTCTCTTTTGTTTATCAACAAAAGATGATATAATTTTTATAGTAAAAAGGAGGTTACATTATGCGAAAGTCAGAAGTTACAGCAGAATTTTTAGCCAATATCCAGACGGTTTGGGACGTTGTTACCAATAATATGGATTTTGTTTGGCGCAGCGATCTTGAACGTATTGAAATCACCGGTGAGCATACTTTTATTGAGTATACTAAAGAAGGTTTTAAAACTGAGTTTACTATCACCAATAAAACGCCACATGAATTTTATGCCTTTGATATGAAAAATGAGCGATTCATTGGTTCGTGGTTAGGCGAGTTCAGCGAGACAGAAAATGGCGGAACAATGATTCGGTTTACTGAATATATTGATATTAAAAATCCAATTATTGAATTTTTTTCATACTTTTTCATGAATTTAAAAAAGATTCAGGAACAATATGTTTGCGATTTACGCTTACGATTGGGAGAATAAAGAAAAGCGGCGATGCTTGCATCGCCGCTTTTTTATTTATGATTAATGGCACTGAGCAGTAAAAACATTGGTCGCCGTAATTCATCTTTATATTCCGGATGAACTTTCAACAATTCCGGATCCGGATCCGGCTCAGCAATTGCGGTTAGCTCAAATCCTTGCTGCAACAAAGTGTTGATATAAGTACTCATTGTTTTGTGATATTTTTGTACAGCTTCGCCAAGAAATGATGCAGTACGGACACTTTCATCAAAATAGCGATCAACTGGCCAGAACATCGGCTGCTGATTTTCATCATAATACCAATCTTGTGTGCCTTGGGCAGTGAAAATCGGGTGTTCCGCTGAGAACACAAAATGACCGCCATCGACGAGTGCAGTTTTGATTTTGGCAACAACATCGGCAAATGATTGCACATAGTGGAATGCCAGTGAGCTGATTACAATATCAAAACTATCTGCAGGAAAATCAATATCTTCAATTGCCATTTGTCGGTATTCAACTTGCGGCGCTGTTGTCAGCCGCTGCGCTTCTTTCAGCATATTTGCTGAAAGGTCAATGCCAAGCACCGACTTGGCACCGTGGGCTGCGGCATACTGACAATGCCAGCCAAAGCCGCAGCCTAAATCAAGCACGCGTTTGCCGTTAAAGTCAGGGAGCATCGTTTTCAGCACATGCCATTCACCAGCAGCGGCGAGACCTTTGGTTGAGCGTTCCATTTTGCTGTATTGATCAAAAAAGGCGGGATTATCATATTTATTTTCTTTCATTGAATTCACTGCTTTCTGTATTTATACTAAGTTCAGTGTAGCAAATTTTAGGTAGAATTTCAATTGGTGCAGGATGAATTGCCGAGGCTGTGAAAGCTGGCAAGAGCGGCTCACCTTGGTGAGCTGCTCTTGTTTATTTTATCTATTAATCAAACGGCACTTATGATATAATAGATGCAATGAAAAGTCTAATTATGAATAGAGGTTTCTTGTATGCAATATTTGGCATTCTTTTGTGTTTGCTTTATTATAAGTTCACTGGCAACACCGTTTGTACAACGGATTGCAGTACATATTGGGGCATTAGATTATCCCAATGAGCGAAAAATTCATAAGTCAGTCATTCCGCGGTTAGGTGGATTAGCGATTTTTATCTCGTTTTTATTTGGCTATACTTTTTTTGCTGCTAATTATCAAAATATGGATTTTATTTTAGTTGGGGCAATTATGATTGTGCTAATGGGTATTTTTGATGATATTAAACCGCTTAAGGCTTGGCAGAAGTTTTTAGTGCAGGTTATTGCCGCAGTTATTGTTGTTTATTTTGGGAACTTTGTTGTTTATGATATTGGCTTTTTAGATTTTCAGTTAGTATTTACGCCGGTTTTCGCACAAATCTTTACAGTAGTGTGGATTGTTGGGATTACCAATGCGATTAATTTGATTGATGGGTTAGATGGTTTAGCAGCCGGAATTTCAACCATTAGTTTTGTAACTATCGGTATGCTGGCAATTTTTGATAATTCTCTTGCCGGAGCAACTCTGGTTGCGACGGTGGCGATGATTTTAGCCGGAGCAACGGCGGGATTCTTGGTGTTTAACTTTCCACCGGCTAAGATTTTCATGGGTGATACCGGGGCACAGTTCCTTGGCTTCATGATTGCGATTTTATCAGTATACGGTTATAAACAAGCTGCCTTTGCATCATTTTTGGTACCGATTGTAATCTTGGCAATCCCAATATTGGATACGCTGTTTGCAATTGTCCGCCGGGTTATTAAAAAGCAGTCTTTTGCGACACCGGACCGAGGACATTTGCATCACCGTTTATTGGATTCAACTAAATCACCGCGAATGGCAATTATTTTAATTTATTTAATTGATATTTTATTTTCGTCAACAGCAATTATGTATTCATTTTCACGGTTCTGGGGAACAATATTATTGATTATTTTATTAATTGTCGGAGAAATATTTATTGAATATTTTGGGTTGATTAATGCAAGGTATAGACCGTTGCTGGCAATTGGTGGCAAGGTTTATCAGAAGATAGGAACAGCTGAGCAGAAAGAGGAACGTGCGCATCGACGCCGCATTCAGCAGTTACGCAACCAGCGTAAGCGTGAACAGAAGCGACGCGATTCCAGTAAATAAGGAGGAACTTATGATTAAAATTCAAGAATTACGAAATTTAAAAGACAATACTGAAGTGACAATGCTATATGCATTAGTGGCAAATGTAACAAGTAAGACGGCAGCTAATGGTATTTATTTAGATGTTGATTTACAAGATAGTACCGGAAGCACTGTGGGTAAAGTTTGGCAAGCTACTGAGGAGCAATTACAAATTATTGGTGGCTTTATTGGTAAAATTGTTAATGTTACCGGGGTAAAGGTTACTTATCGTGATCAAATGCAATTAAAAATCAGTAATATTACCGAAGCTGATTCACAAGCTATTGAAATGTTTGTTGAGAGTGCACCAGTTGCGAAGAATGAGTTGCAGGAGTCGATTGAACGCTATATTTTATTAGTTGAAGATCCTACAATGCAACGCATTACCAGAAAACTGATTAGTAAATATAGTGAACAGTTTTATACGC
Organism: Culicoidibacter larvae; assembly: GCF_005771635.1. Taxonomy (GTDB): domain Bacteria; phylum Bacillota_I; class Bacilli_A; order Culicoidibacterales; family Culicoidibacteraceae; genus Culicoidibacter; species Culicoidibacter larvae. The sequence continues at coordinate 22,192 of NZ_VBWP01000011.1, forward strand.
ATCCAGCTGCCAGTAAAAATCATCATGAATATATGAGCGGACTTGCTTATCATACTGATTCAATGCTTAAATTGGCTGATGCCATGGCAACTTTATATCCGAGTTTAAATCGTTCTTATTTGTATGCCGGTATTATTTTACACGATTTAGGGAAAGTAATTGAACTTTCCGGACCGGTTTCGCCGACATATACTACAGTCGGAAAATTAATTGGTCATATTAATATTATTGTTAGTGAAATTCACGTGGTTGCTCATGAGCTTGGCTTAAATAGTGAAGCTGAAAATGAATCATTGATGATTCTTGAGCATTTGGTGTTAAGCCACCACGGGAAATATGAATATGGCAGTCCTAAATTGCCAATGATGCGTGAAGCGGAGATTATTCATTATATCGACAATATTGATGCCCGTATGATGATGTTGGATCGAGCGCTCGATGCGACATCACCCGGAGATTTCACCCCAAGAATTTTTGCCTTGGAGAATCGTCAGTTCTACAAACCAAAATCAGAAAACTAATTGTATTGAAGAAATTTGAAGAGATGTCGAGCCGTCGTGCAGACATTTCTTTCTGTTTGAAGTAAGGAGTATATGGATTAATGAGTGATGCAAAACATCGTCTTTTAGACGGATTAAATGCGAATCAGCAACAGGCAGTTTCAACAACAGAGGGCTATGTACGGGTTATTGCCGGTGCCGGTTCGGGGAAGACCAGAGTATTGACGCACCGGGTTGCATATATTGTGGAAGAACACAAGGCATGGCCAAGTGAGATTTTAGCAATTACCTTTACCAATAAAGCAGCAGCTGAGATGCGCGAGCGGATTGATCATTTGCTGCCGGATGATAGCCGCAGTATCTGGATTATGACTTATCATGCACTTTGTGCCCGGATTTTACGAATGAATATTGATGCTTTGGGTTATCCGCGTGATTTTATTATTTTAGATAGTGACGACCAAAAGCAGGTATTAAAAAATATTTATGCGGAATTACATATTGATATTAAGGAAATACCATATAATTTTGCTTTAAGTCATATATCAAACAGTAAGATGGATTTAATTAATCCTAAAGACGCTGAGGCAAGCGCAACATTTCCTTTGGAAGTGAAGCTGGCGTCCATATATAAGGCGTATGTGAAGTATTTGACTGCTCAGAAAGTTTTGGATTTTGATGACTTACTGTTATTTACTTATAAACTTTTAAAAGAAAATGCTGAAGTATTAGCACAGTATCAACGTAAATTTAAATATATTCACGTGGACGAGTTTCAAGATACCAATGGTATTCAATTTGAAATTGTTAAGATGTTAAGCGGTATGCATGAAAACTTATGTATTGTTGGTGATCCTGACCAGGCAATTTATGGCTGGCGTGGCGCTGATCCGAAAATTATTCTCGACTTTGAACAGTACTTTAAAGGCGTTCAGACAATCATTTTGGATCGCAACTACCGTTCAACGCAATCAATTTTAAATGCGGCGAATAAGTTGATTGAGCATAACCGTGACCGAGTGAAGAAAGACTTACAGGCGCATCATGGTATGGGTGAGGCAGTTAGTTTTTTTGAAGCAGCTGACGATACTCAGGAGGCGCAATATGTTGCGCATACCATTGACCAGTTGCTTGCTGAACATGGTAATGGTATTTTAAATGATATTGCCGTGTTGTATCGCTCAAACTACTTATCTCGAATATTGGAGACGACTTTAATTGATGCCCATATACCATACCGGATTTATGGCGATATTCGATTTTATGAACGTAAAGAAATCAAAGATATGATTTCATACTTACGTTTAATCCATAATCCAAATGATGATTTAGCTTTTAACCGGGTTGTTAATGAACCAAAACGTGGCATTGGTCCAAAAGCGATGTCAGTGCTTGCTGATTATGCTGAGGCAAATAATTGCTCACGATTTGAATGTTTGGCTAATATTGATGCTTTGGGCTTCACGCCGAAGGTACGCAAAGCCTTGAGTGAGTTTGCTGAGGTTATTATAGAGCTGCATGAGCTCCAAGCAACCAAGTCACTTGCTGATATTTTTGCTGAAGTATACCAAAGAAGTGGATATAAGGACATGTTGACAGCAGATCCGCAAAATCAATCGCGGGTTGAGAACATTAACGCTTTAGAAACATCGCTGAAAGAACTGGATACCCAAGAGAGTGATGATGACACTTCTAAGTTAGCTGCTTATTTGCAGGATATAGCATTATATACTAGCCAGGATGATGATCAAAATGATGATGGTGTAACCTTAATGACGGTACATAGCGCCAAAGGATTAGAATTTGATTATGTTTTTATTTATGGTATGAATGACGCTGTCTTTCCGTCAAAACGTTCGCTTGAAGAAGGTAATATTGAAGAAGAGCGACGGCTCGCATATGTAGCAATGACAAGGGCTAAGAAGCAATTATACATTACCGCATCAGCGGGTTATAACTTTATTTCCAAAATGACTAAAGTACCATCGTTATTCCTTAATGAAGCTGGACTTTGGGAAGGAAACCAATACAAAAATGAAAGAATAATACAAAAACCATTGGAAACTTTCAAGAAAAATGATAGAATACAGAATATAGAAGTAAGCACTGATTTTAAAACCGGTCAAAAAGTCACCCATAACAAATATGGTGATGGAATAATAGTGAGTTTAGATGGTGATTTAGGCACAATTGCATTTGCAAAACCCCATGGAATTAAAACGATTGTGGTGTCACATCAATTTCTTAAGATAAAGGAGTAATATTAAATGAACAAACGCGTATTAATAGTGGAGGATGAGACAAACCTAGCCCGATTTATTGAATTGGAATTGACCTTTCAAGGCTTTGTTGTTGAAAAAGTAGTTGAAGGCAATGCTGCGCTTGAAAAGATTGCTGAAACAAATTACAACATGATTATTTTAGATTCGGATCTTCCGGGAGAATTACAAGGTGTGGATGTATTGAAAAAATTCCGCGCTGCTCAAGGTGATGTTGCTTTAGCAATTATGTTTTCAGAAAATATGACTGATGCTGATGAAATTGAAACTTTAGATGCCGGAGCGGATTTATTATTACGTAAACCATTTGAAATTAATTTATTAATGGCACATATACGCGCAATGTTACGTCGAATTAAAGAATTGACCCATGAAGGAGCAATGCTGACATATAAAGATATTACTATTAATACTAGTACTTACCAAATTTTCATTGATGATGAAGAAAAACACTTAACTCGTAAAGAGTATGAGTTATTGTTATTCTTGATTCATAATAAAGGCAGTGCATGTTCACGCCAAAAAATTATGGAAGAGGCATGGGGTGAAGACTTCCATGACGATACCAATAGCGTGGATGTATATGTCCGCTATATTCGTATGAAACTAGGGAAAGACTATATCCGCACCGTGCGCAGTGTTGGATACTACGTTGATTAAAAAGGGAAAACCGTCATCTTATTAAGATGACGGTTTTTTGTATATTGATAATCTTATAATAGTATGTGTGAGGTGATTGAATGATATACGAAATTCTAATGTATCAGTTGTATGAAAATCAAGGTTCTGACTTTCATGAAATTATGATTTCGGAAAGTTTGCCATTACATAAACAGTGGAATATTGATGTAGTTTATGCTGCAAACTCTCTTGCAGATAGTGATAATTATATTTTGGTTAGGCGATTTGCTGATAGCTTTGCATACAAGCAAGTGTTATCAGATTTTTATGATTCAGCAGCGTGGCGAAGTGAAGTGCGAAATAAAATTGTAAGTCGTATTAAACTTTCAACTACAGTGGTATTGGATGAAACGGATTTTTTGAAACAAATGTGTGGTTGAGAAAAAGCCGACCGCTTGAAGCAGTCGGCTTTTTATTTTTCTCCTAAAATCTCAGTTTGGCGTTTTTTAGAAAGACTTGCAAGAATAAGCTGATACGCTTCATCTAGGCATTCTTTGATGAAGTCTTGGGAAATGTCACTTTCTAGCATAATCGTGTTCCAGTGCACTTTGTTCATGTAGTAACCGGGAATTACTTGGTCCGGATAAAGTTCACGGTAAGCAATGCCGTGTTCCGGCGAGAGTTTCAGGGTTAAGATATCATTACCGACATTATCCTGACCGTAGAAAGCAAACATTTTATTATCAATCATCAGTTTGTTTGCTTGCCACTCAGTTTGAAATTCTTCTTGTGCACCTGGTTTTTGTAAACAGTAATCGCTAATCCATTGGTAGCTCATCAAAATCACTCCTTTGTTACTTTTAGTATAACAGGTTGGTGGCAGTGGTTATTGTATAAAAGCGACAAAAAGGCGCAGGTTAATCCCGAGCGTTTTTCTTATTTTTTATCCCTCATCTGTTTACGCAGTTCAATATATTGTTGGTATTGGGCTGCGAGCGCTTTTTCATATTTACCGGAGCGGTGTTCATCGAAGTTGATATATTCGGTACCGGCAAGTTCATTAGGAAGATATTGAGTTATCAGCCAAGAATCTTTGTCACCCCAGTTATATTGTTCTGATTTTGGTAAGTTAACCGGTTGTAATTTTATTGGATCCGGAACGTCGTAGACTTTGCCGGCATCCATGTCAGCTTTTACACGAGCAACTGCTTCGTAGGCAGTGCGTGATTTCGGGCTGAGCGCGAGGTCGACAACGGCGACTGAGAGTGGAATGATGGCTTCAGGGAAGCCAACGCGTTTGGCGACATCAATGGCGCTAACCGTCCGTGCGGCGGCCTGGGGGTTGCCGAGGCCGACGTCTTCGTAAGCCATGACCAGCAGGCGGCGTTCGAGCGCTTCGAGGTCTTCGGTGATAGCGAAGCGGGCGAGCCAGTAGAGGGCGGCATTGACGTCGCTGCCGCGGATTGATTTTTGCATGGCTGAGAGCAAGTTGTAGAAGTTTTCACCGTTCTTATCGTAAAGGACGTTGGGACGGCCAACAAGTTCTTCAACCAGGTCGAGCGTTATTTGGTTATCGACACTTGCATAGCAGAGGGTTTCCAGCAGATTGAGCGCGGTGCGTAAGTCACCGTTAGCAAAACTGGCAATGCTATGGGCTGCGTCGTCTTGCAGGGTGATGTTAAGTTCAGCAAGTGCTTGGTCTTCCGCTAATGTTTTATAGAGGAAGGGAACAATGTCGTCAACGTTAAGTTGGCGAAAGCCAAAGAGTTGGCAACGGCTACGGATAGCCGGATTTACCGAATGGAATGGATTGACGGTTGTCATACCTATTACAATCAGCAATCCTGATTCCATGTGTGGCAAGAGCAGCTCTTGTTTATCTTTGTTGAGACGATGGATTTCGTCGATGATAAAGAGCAGGTTGCCAGCAACTTCTGCTATCTTAATGGTGGAAACGATGTCGGCTTTGTTCATTGAAACCGCATTGAGAGCGACACTTTCGATAGCAAACTTTTGTGCCAAAAGCCGGGCAAAGGTTGTCTTACCGGTGCCGGGCGGACCATATAATATCATTGAAAATAGCCGGTCTTGTTCAATCAACCGGCGAAGTGGCTTATTTGGTGCCAATAAATGTTTTTGGCCAACAATATCATCTAATGTTTGTGGGCGCATTCTGGCAGCAAGGGGAGCAGAGATTTCCATTGCTCGTGCCTCCTATTCAGCTTTGTATATAAGTATATTATAATGCATCTTATGCGAAACGACAATAAGTGGGCAGTTTTTCTTGTTTTAGTGAATTTTTTGAAAAAGAGGATGGCTTGGCTATCCTCTTTTTCTGAGCTTTTTTCCGTCAAATTAAGACATTTGCAAGGGTTTTTGATATAATAGGAAGGAAACTTATATAGAAATGGAAGTTATACGATGAAGGGTAAAGTAGTCGTTGGAATGAGTGGCGGCGTTGATTCAAGTGTCGCAGCTTATTTATTGAAACAACAAGGATATGAAGTGATTGGTGTCTTCATGAAAAATTGGGACTCAGCACTAAATAATGATGTAAAAGGAAATCCGGAAGTGAATCAACCGGTTTGTCAGGCCGAGCTTGATTATCAAGATGTGCAGGCAGTATGCGCGCAGATTGGTATTGAGTGCCAGATGGTTGATTTTGTTGAGGAATACTGGCAAAAGGTGTTCCAATACTTCTTGGACGAATATAAACGCTATCGCACGCCGAATCCGGATGTGATGTGTAATAAGGAAATAAAGTTCAAAGCATTTTTGCATCATGCATATAATTTGGGCGCTGATTATTTGGCAACCGGACATTATGCACGAACTGAACATAAAGACGGGCACACATATTTGTTGCGCGGCCTTGATTCAAATAAGGATCAAAGTTATTTCTTATCACAGTTGACTGAGGAACAAATTGAGCGGGTGCTTTTTCCGCTAGGCGGCATGGAGAAACCGGAAGTTCGGCGGATTGCCGAAGAGGCGGGACTGGCAACAGCGAAGAAAAAAGATAGCACCGGTATTTGTTTTATTGGTGAGCGTGATTTTAAAGAGTTCTTACAAAACTATTTACCGGCGCAGCCTGGTAAAATGATGACTTTTGAAGGTGAAGAAAAAGGCGACCATATTGGTTTGATGTATTATACTATCGGCCAGCGCAATGGTCTGAATATTGGCGGTGCCGGCGGACCATGGTTTGTTGCCGGGAAAAACATCAAGGATAATATTTTGTATGTTGCTAATAGTGATGATGAAGAAAAACTTTATAGCACATCTAGTATTATTACCGATATGAATTGGTATGGTGAAAAAGCTAATCGCGCTTGTGCTGCTAAGTTCCGTTATCGTCAAAAAGATATTGCGGTACGGGTTGAATGGATAGATGATACTACTTTGGAAGTTTTTTATGATGAGCCGGTAAAGGCAGTAACTCCAGGGCAAGCAGCTGTTTTCTATGATGGTGAAGTGATGCTTGGTGGCGGGATTATTGATGAGGTTCGTAAAGACGGCACCAAATTATGGTATGTCTGATTTTTTTGATTGAAAGTAGGTAGAGAGGCGCGTTAGGCGCGACTCTCTACCAAAAATTTCCTCGAAAGGTGCGAATATGGAAGAAGCTTTGTTTGTTAAGGGCATGTATTTGCAAACTATTTTCTTTAATGAGAGCAATAGTTATCATGTCGGGCGTATTCAGATTCTTGAGACCAATCAACCTGAGTTCGTTGACAAAATTGGCACATCACTGATGGTGGTGGGCTTTTTTCCTATTTTAGCCGAGGATGAGGAGTATCGTTTTTTTGGTACGGTTGTGACGCATGAGAAGTATGGGATGCAGTATCAGGTGACTTCTTATCAGAGCGAGCTGCCGGAAGGGCGAGCGGGGGTTATTTCGTATTTGTCGAGTGGGTTGTTCCGCGGTATTGGTGAGAAGACTGCGACTGCTATTGCCGATCATTTAGGTGACGAGGCGATTGAGAAAATTATTGATAGTGCTGAGGTGCTTTATGATTTACCGATAGGTCGTTGGAACCGTGATAAGGCTCATGAACTGCATGATCAGTTACGTGAACATCATGGTTTGGAGAAGGTACTGGCTTATTTGACGAGCCATGGTTTTACCACTAAGATGGCAATGAAGATTTATAATCAGTATCATGAAGCGACTTTTGATAAGATTAATGAGAATCCATATCAGATTGCTTCTGATGTCGATGGTATTGGTTTTGCTAAGGTGGATGCTTTTGCTCAGACAATTGGTTTTGATAAACATCATCCTAAGCGGATTGAGCAAGCAATTTTATATGTAATTTCACGGCATTGTATGCAGAACGGTGATACTTGCATAAATGGTGAGCAGATTTTTGATTTGTTGTATAAGCAGTTAAATATTGATGTGAGCCGAAGTGAGATTTTGGCACAGATTGAAGCGTTGGTAGAAAGCGGGAAAGTTATTCGGATTGCCGATTTATTGACGCTGCCGATTTTCTTTTATGCTGAGGTTGGCATTGAACGCCAAATTAGTTATTATCAGCAGGCGAGTACGTTGGAAGCAGTTAGTGACTTGCAGTTCAGTAAGATACGGAAGCGCACAGAAAAGGCGTTTGGTATTGTCTATGCTGATTTGCAGGTTGAAGCAATGCGGATGGCACTTGAGAATCCGGTTTGCATTTTAACCGGCGGTCCGGGTACCGGAAAGACGACGGTTATTCGCGGTATTTTAAATGCCTTGTTTCATATCTATCATTTGGATGCGGATGAGATTGCTGAGGCTGGTGAGAAGGCTGAAATTCAGTTGCTGGCACCAACCGGACGGGCTGCCAAACGGATGAGTGAATCGACCGGCTTTCATGCCCAGACGATTCACCGCTTTTTGAAATGGGATAAACATGAGGATCGTTTTTTTCATAATGATGAGAATCCGATTGAGGATGTAAACATGATTATTGTTGATGAGAGTTCAATGATGGATGTTTGGTTGATGAATGCTTTGTTGCGTTCATTGCCAAATTTGCAGCATTTGATTTTGGTTGGCGATGCTGATCAGTTACCTTCGGTGCAGCCGGGGAATGTGTTGTATGATTTGTTGCAGATTGATTCAATTCCTAAGGTGTCGCTGAATATGGTTTTCCGTCAGGCAAAGGAATCAACGATTATTAATATTGCTCATCATATTCGTACCGGTACAATTGATGGTGAGTTATTTGAGAAGAAGCATGATTATTCATTTATTCCAACGAATACAATGACAACTTCTAAAGCAATCGCCAAGATCTGCGAGAATGCTTTGAGCAAGGGGTATCGTGAGACCGATATTCAGGTATTGGCGCCTATGTATAAGGGATCGGCAGGGATTAATCAGTTGAATGCTGATTTGCAGGAAGTGTTTAATCCGGCAGATGATGAAAAGAATGAGGCGGTCATTTACCAAGTGACCTATCGTGAGCGCGATAAAGTGTTGCAGTTGAAGAATATGCCAGATGTCAATGTTTTTAATGGTGATATCGGAACGATTTACCGAATTGAGCATACAGTTGATGAATTCGGTGTGGAGTCAGCGACGTTTGAAATCCATTTTGATGAGAATGTTGTCTTATACTCGCAGTCAGATATGGATATGATTCAGTTAGCATATTGCATTTCAATTCATAAGTCGCAAGGTAGCGAGTTTCCGATTGTGATTGTGCCGGTATTACAGAGCTATTCAATTATGTTATATCGCAAGTTGATTTATACAGCGATTACCAGAGCGAAGCAGTCTTTGATTGTTTGCGGTGAAATGGATGCTTATAAACTGGCAATTAATCGCGATTCTACACATAAGCGGCAGACTTTATTACAGGATATGTTTAAGAGCAGTGAGGCAGCAACGGACGAGGGTAAGAGTCTTGTTGGTGCGCCAATTGTTGATGAAGATATTCCATTTGATTCGATTGGTGAGATGGGTATGGAAAATGTCACACCGTATGATTTTCTGGAAGGTGATATTTCATGGTAGAGGATATTAAAAGCAGTTTTTATGCAGCTTCCAATCAAGCACAGGCGACGGCGATGGAAGATTATTTGCGAAATCTGTTTCCTTTTTTAGGAATCGCGGCGCCATTGCGCAAGCAATTGCAAAAGCCGTTTATTACTGCTGCAAAGCAGTTGGATATAGAAGCACTAAAGCAAGTTATCACCGAGTTGTATGTATTGCCGGAGCGAGAGTTTCAGTATGCTGCGATTGATATTGCGGTTGCTAACACAAAGCGCTTTTCTTATAATGATATTGTCTGGCTGTATCAGTTTATTGATGACAAGCCTTGGTGGGAAAGTGTTGATTCATTGCGGAAGGTTTTTGAAGTTTGGTGTTTGAATAATTATGAATTATTTCCGCAAGTTATGTCCGACCTATCAACAAGCGCTTCATTTTGGCGCCGCCGGGTAGCAATTACAATGCAGTTGAAGTATAAGGATAAGCTTGATACTGAGTGGTTGACTCAGGTGATATTGGCTGATCGTTTAACTGAAGAGTTTTTTATTCAGAAGGCAATTGGATGGTCGTTACGGGAGTATAGCAAAGTTAATAGCCCTTGGGTTATTGATTTTGTGGCTAGTAACCAGTTATCGCCTTTGGCGTCACGGGAAGCTTTTAAAATAATTAATAAGAGGAGCAAGATAAATGATTAGTTTGGCCTACGGCTATTGTGATATGGATTTTGGTATTGTGCTTTTAGATCGCGGCGATGGTACCGGTTCAAAATATACATTTGGTTCAAAAGAGGAAATGCATACCGCTATGGAGCAGGGCGGCTGGTTGAAAACAGCTAGTAAGCCTTTGATTATTGGTTTAATTGTTGTGATTGCAATTTTTGTGTTGTTGCATGTTCTTGAAAGTTTGAGTATTAATGATATAAACACTGCATGGTTGAACCGGGTTTATGTGAATAATATTGTTGCGGTTATCATTATTATTGTATCGTTGATTATTGGCATTACTATTGCTTCAATTGCCATCCATATTTCTTTGAATCATCATCGCCAGTTGGTTGATATGCTTGATAACAGTAATTCAAATCGGTATGATTTTAAGATTGATCGTGATTTGAAAAATATTGTAACTATTAAAAAACATCGTTCTAATCAGTGGTTTACTTGGATTGGTTTATTTTTAGCATTAGCATTCGTTGTTTTTTTGCTGGCAGTTATTTTATTCTATACCACTGAATATTCGGTTGGCGGCATGATTGTATTCAGTTTGTTCAGCAATATTTTGGTGGTTTCATTTATGATGGTTTTGTATTATACCAGATATAAGATGCGAAATTATCATTTGCAGACACCGACGATGTGGAAATAGGAAAAAGCAATCTCCTCGGAGATTGCTTTTTTAATGGATTTATTTTAATGCATTTTAGTATGTGAAATAGTGCATTGTTGATACAATATGAAGTGGAAAAGGGGTTGTTGAAACATGTACGCACATTTTAAGAAAATAATTAGTGAGGTTCATCAGGGAAATCCGGTGATTTTAAGAAGTGCAACCGAACAATACACTTTATATGCAGCAGAGCATATTAATAAAATTGCTATTGCTGATACTAGCAGCAAAATATATGTGGTTATTGGCACTGAACAACAAAAATTAACTGATGAGCAATCGGAACATTTAGAGCGGATACTTACTGCAATTGACGAGACTAAACGTGGAAGCGAAGGACTATTGTTAGCGAAAGCAAATGCGGGAATTAAAGACTTTCAACTGCCGGAAGCGGCAATTACTTTATGTGAGTTAGCTGACTTTGATCAAATTGCACTTTTGATTGCTGATCCGGTTATTGACGCTGATATACCACAGGTCAGTTTAGAAGAAGTTGTAAATTATCAAAAGACAACAAAACAACTGGTTCATGCTGAAGTAAAAACTCAACTGCCAACCCAGTATGGAACTTTTGATATTATTGCTTATAGTGATGAAATTGAGGGTAAAGAATATGTTGCATTGGTGAAGGGCGATGTTAGTGGCGGCGAAAATGTTATGGTGCGGTTACACTCTGAGTGTTTGACTGGTGATATATTTGGTTCAAAACGTTGTGATTGCGGTGAGCAACTGCATCGCTCGCTTGAAGAAATTGAAGCGAACGGCAATGGCGTGCTGCTTTATTTACGTCAAGAAGGGCGTGGCATCGGTCTGGTAAATAAGCTAAAAGCTTATAATTTACAGCAACAAGGGTTTGATACCGTGGAGGCAAATCATAAACTTGGATTTGCTGATGATTTACGCGATTATGCCGTGGCTGCCCAAATTATTCGTGACTTAAAAATCAAATCGGTAGCATTGTTGACTAATAATCCAAGCAAAATTGAAGGGTTACAAAAGTATGGTATTCAAGTGAATGGCAGAGCTGAAATTGAGATTCATGCTAATGAACAGAATATTCGCTATTTAAAAACTAAGAAAGAAAAAATGGGTCATTTGTTGAAACAAGTGTTCTAAGCAAAAGTCCGGGAGCTTGCTCCCGGGCTTTTTATCTTTCACATGAAAAAGTTTGCAGAATCAGAAATTTTTGTCAGGTATGGCTATGATATAATGAAAGCAGAATTGAAACGAGGAGTTGTTAGATTATGGGACGTTTTCCAGAAGACTTTTTATGGGGTGGCGCAACTGCTGCCAATCAGTATGAAGGTGGATATGATGTGGGTGGCAAAGGACTATCAACCGCAGATACTATGCCGGGCGGTAAAATCCGTATGCAAGTGATGTTCAGTCCGGAGTTTAATTGGCAAATTGAACCCGACAAATATAAATATCCGAATCATTTTGGTATTGATGGCTATCATCGTTATAAAGAAGATATTGCGCTTTTTGCGAAGATGGGTTTTAAATGTTACAGGCTATCAATTTCATGGGCACGAATTTTTCCTAATGGTGATGATTTAGTGCCAAATGAGGAAGGGCTGGCGTATTATGATGCAGTGTTTGATGAATTGGCTAAATACAATATTGAACCGATAGTAACAATCTCTCATTATGAGATGCCATTACACTTGGTTAAGGAGTATGGCGGCTGGGCTAATCGCAAATTAGTTGCTTTCTTTGAGCGTTATGCGCAGGTCATTTTAGATCGCTATCATGAAAAAGTAAAATATTGGCTGACGTTTAATGAAATTAATAGTGCCTTCCATTTCCCAATGTTATCAATGGGACTTGCAGGTGATGCGGCAAGAGATATGGGAACTGTATTTCAGGCGTTCCATCATCAATTTGTGGCTGCTGCCCGGGTTGTGAAGTATGCGCATGAACTTGATCCAGAGTTATTAATTGGGTGTATGACATTATATGCAACATCATATGCTGCGGACTGCAATCCGGTGAATGTGCTTGCAAATGAGCAACAGAAAGAAGAAATGAACTATTTCTGTACCGATGTTCAAGCACGCGGTGAATATCCGGCTTACACAGACCGTTTATTCAAAAAATATGGTGTTGAGAGTTTAGAAGTTGAAGAAGGCGATTTAGAAGTTATGTTCGAAAATCCGGTTGACTTCATTTCATTTAGCTACTATATGTCGTTTGTTGTGAATGTAACCGATCCCGAAGCTGCTAAAGCTGCCGGGAATTTGATGGATGGTATTCGTAATCCATTCTTAAAAGCCAGCGATTGGGGCTGGCAAATCGATCCGCTTGGATTACGAATTGCGTTGAATGAGCTTTACAATCGATATGAATTGCCGTTAATCATTGTTGAAAATGGACTTGGTGCTTATGACGAACCGGATGCAAATTTCGTAGTCAATGATGACTACCGAATTGACTATCTGCGCGAGCATATTGAAGCAATGGCAGATGCAATTGAAGACGGTGTTGAATTATTTGGATACACGCCATGGGGATGCATTGATATTGTTTCGGCATCAACCGGTGAGATGAGTAAACGTTATGGCTTCATATATGTTGATCTTGACGATGAAGGCAACGGTACCGCAAATCGCTATGAGAAAAAATCATTTGACTGGTATAAACAAGTTATTGCCAGCAATGGTGAAAATTTGAAATAGTTTTTTAGAGAAGTTTGAAAACCCGGGGCGCTCAGGTGCCCCGGGTTTTGTCGTTTTTAGTAAAAGAATCAATGGTAAAATAAATATCAGATAGGAGTGGAGTTTGATGAAGCAAAATTTTAAGACAGCGAAGTTTTATCCGGGGTATCCGGTTTTTGTGATTGGTTATTGCGATGATGAGGGCAATGAGCAGCTTTCCACAAGCACTTCTTCCTATACTTTGGGAGATATGGTGATGTTTGGTGTTGGTAAGGGCAGTGCACTGGCGGCACAAGTGAAGCCGGGCAAAACTGTTACGCTCAATTATTTGAGCCGGGAACAGCTGGCTATTGCTGAGCGTGGCGGTTTCTTTTCGGCGCTTTCAAAAGCAGATAAGGCCGAGCAGAGCGGCGCAACTTTTGTGGCTAGTGAAGATAATCTGGCGCCATATGTTGATGAGGCTGATTTAATTTTCGTGTGTGTGATTGATGATGTCAGTGATGATGGCACCTACCTGCATGTACATGCTAAAATTGAGGCGCGACTTTGTACGCCTCAGCTTCTGGATGATAATGGTAACTTTATTTATGAAAAACTGGATGTAGTTTTGTATGAAGGGGATGCGAAGCGGCGGGTATATCGCTTTTTGGAACCGGATTATGTGCCAGGTGGTTCGTATTTGTCTAAGAAGAAATAGAAAAACCGGAGCGCTTGGCGCTCCGGTTTTTTTATAAAGCTTTCTTATAAATAGTATAGATATCGTCAGCGGTGAGCGGTTGATAACATCCTAGTGTGCCGGTTGTATTAACCGGGTGGTCTGCCATAGCACGGAAATGGGTATCATCAACTTTTTCTTCGTTTAGTTGTAACGGCATATTGAGTGAACGGAAGAAATCACGTAAAGCATCAATAGTAAGTTGCGCGAGAATTGCATCATCATCAGCTTCTAAATGAAAAACATTGCGTCCCAGTTGCGTGAATTTAGTGAGTGGTAGTTTATCAACGATATCTTTAGCTAAATAACTTTCCAATACATATGGGAAGAGAATTGCCAGACCGGCACCATGAGTGATGTCATAATAAGCACTCACTTCATGTTCAATGGCGTGACTTGCCCAGTCACCGCCGCTGCGGCCAAAACCGGTTAGACCATTTAATGCTAAAGTACTAGTCCACATAAGATTGGCACGGGCATCGTAGTTATCTGGAGTAGCAACTGCAATCGGTGCATAGTGAATGACATTAAGCATCATTGCTTCAATCATGCGATCACTAATACCTTCATCATCATGTGATGAGAAATAGTTCTCCAATAAATGGGCGAAGATATCAACACTGCCGGCTGCGGTTTGATAAGTAGAAACAGTGTAAGTAAGCGTCGGATCTTCAAAAGTAAATACTGGCCGCAGTAAAGGCGAACCAAAACCAATTTTTTCAATCGTTGCTTCATTGCTAATTACTGAACTGCCATTCATTTCTGATCCGGTAGCTGCAAGCGTTAAAATTGTTCCAATCGGAACCGCTTTTTGAATCGTTGCTTTACCAACTACTAAGTCCCAGGCATCGCCATCATAGTGATATCCGGCGGCAATTGCTTTGGCACAGTCAATAACACTACCACCACCAACGGCCAAAATAAAATCAAGTTTATGTTCATACATCATGCGAATGCCGGCACGAACACTTTCAATGCTTGGATTGGGCTTTACACCACTTAGTTCTTCAAAAACAATACTATGATTTTTTAGCTGACCAACCACTTTATCATAAAGACCGGTCGTTTTAATACTGTTCTTGCCATAGAGCAAAAGCACACGATTGCCATGAGCCTTAATTTCCTCAGGCAAAAGTGCCAGCCGCTCAGGTCCGAAAATAATTTTTGTAGGAATGTTATAAATAAAATCTTGCATATAAATAAACCTCCTTAGGTATATACTTGTATTATAACATTAGTAAAAGGATTGCATAGCAGAATAGCCTATAAACGCAAAAAAAACATCGAACCAGAAGTTCGATGTTTTTAAAATATTTTCTTATTTTTTCGCCAAAGCTTTATGATACAACGGCCCGACATACTCATTCAATGGGAATGAATCACGCAATGCTTCAGTGACAAAAGTTTTTGCAGTTTGCACCGCATCAAAGATATCAGCACCTTTTGCTAATTCGGCAGTGATGCAGGCAGAGAAGGTGCAACCGGCACCATGATTGTAAGTTGTATCGATTTTCTCTGATTCAAAAACCGTATGGGTTTCGCCATCATACAGTAAATCAATAGCTTTAGCACCGCCAAGCACTTTGCCGCCTTTGACAACAACATATTTTGTCCCGAACGCAGCAATTTTTTCTGCCGCTGTTTTCATTTCGTCAAGTGTAGTAATTGGTGCCATGCCGGCAAGTTGCGCCGCTTCAAATAAGTTTGGCGTTACTACAGTTGCATATGGTAATAAATGGGTTTGCATGGCAGTCGTATTTTCCGGGAAGAGTGGCTGATCAGCGCCTTTGCATACCATTACCGGGTCAATAACTACGATTGGGGTAGCAGATTCTTGAATAGTTTTACCAACAAGGGTAATAATTTCTACCGTTGGCAACATACCGGTTTTCAAGGCATCAATACCAATACCACCCAAAACAGTTGCTAACTGCGCTTTGATAATTTCTGTTTCAATCGGGAACACCTGGTGCGCCCAACCATTATCGGGATCCATGGCAACAATGACAGTTAAGGCAGTCATACCATAAACATCACGTTCTTGGAAAGTTTTTAAATCGGCTTGGATTCCGGCACCACCACTGGTGTCACTACCGGCAATTGTTAATACTTTTTTTGGAGTCATAGTTTTCAGTCCTTTCGTGACTAGCTGCTTATAATTATATCGGAAATAGACACATTTCGTCAACAAAGGAACATAGTTTTCAGTAGAAAAATATGATATGCTATAGATAATAAAACGAAAGAGGGAATCAATCATGAAGAAGACGTTATTCGTTTTGGTAGGAATAGCCTTGTTATTAAGTGGCTGCTTTGGTAATCCTTTAGTGAGTGCTGAATTAGTTGGTTCTTGGAGCACCGCTTTTGAAGGGCAAGACGGCGCTCCAAACATGCTTTTTGAATTTAATGAAGATGGTACCTTTAAATGGTATCAAGATGAATCAGTAACTAGTGACAACTATTACTATGGTAATTATACGGTTGTGAATGGTGAGGCAGCAATTCGTGCTGCAGAACAAGCAACCGGTAACAGTAATCTGGAAACACAGTTACAAGATTATGGCTTCGCTGCTGACTTTAACGACTTGTTTTTTGTCATTTTACAGCAGCAAGGGGTTATGATGGATGGTGTTGAAACCAAATATCAAACGGAAACTCAAGTTCCGCTCATCTTGCAGCTGAATGGTCCGAAAAATGAACTCTATGGGGTCAATTATAATACCTTTACCCGGTATTTTATGACTAAAATATAATGTGAAATAAAAAGCATAAATCTTGATGTAAAGATATTAATTTGATATACTGATTTGTGGAAAAAGGAGGGCATATAATGTCTAATACAATTATTCAATCAATGATGGAACGCCGTTCTGTCAGAAGTTTTACTGATCAAGCAATTGCGCCTGAAGTTTTAGAATCAATTTTAAGAGCAGCACAACAAGCGCCTAACTCAGTAAACGGTCAACAAATTTCTTTAATTGTTGTTCGTGAACGTGAGCGCATTGAGCAACTAGCTGCACTTGCCGGCGGACAACCACAAGTTGCCGGCAGCAATACTTTCATTGTTGTTGTCGCCGATTTTAACCGTACTGCTACCGCTGTTGAGATGGCTGGCGGCGAACAAGTTTTTGATCAAGGTATTGAAGCAGTCATCACTGGTGCCGTTGATGCCGGAATTACCGTTGAAGCAATCACCATGGCAGCAGAAAGCTATGGTATCGGTAATGTAATTATCGGTGGTATTCGACAAAATCTGCAAGGTGTTATTGACTTGCTGGATTTACCGGAAAAAACGTTCCCGGTTATCGGCATAAGTTTAGGCTATCCAAATCCGGAACATATGCCAAACGTAAAACCGCGTATTGCACTTGAAGCTTATGCTTTCAATGAAAAATACACCGATGCTGACTTAAAACCATTTATTGAAATCTATGATGCAGTCATCGAACAATATTGGAGCAATGTTGGTGCCACTCAACCTGTTTATACTGTTGGGATGAATAATTACTACGGAAATACCGGGCGTATGGAAACCAGCAATATTTTAAAAGCTCAAGGCTTTGGCCTAAAATAAGAAAAAGACTTCGCTTTATGCGAAGTCTTTTTAAAATTCTCCCTAATAAGTGTTCCAGCCGCCATCAACCGGGATGACCGCGCCATTCACGAATGATGCTTCGTCGCTGGCAAGGAATAAGGCAACAGCAGCCAACTCAGTTGGTTCACCTAAACGGGGCATTAGTGGCGCCCCAATATTAAATAGCTGGCTGCCTTCCGGATCAAGTTGCTGCATACTTTCAGCAATATTGGTAGCAACACCGCCGGGGGCAATAACATTAACCCGAATCCCTTTTTTAGCATAGGCAAAGGCTGTGTTCAGTGCCAGGCCAACCACCGCATGCTTCGATGCCGTGTAGGCAGCGCCGCTGCGGCCGGCACCAAGCCCGGCCACTGAGCCGGTGACAATAATATTGCCGCCGCCATGTGCTGCAAAATAGTTAACTGCGGTACGCATCTGCATCATTGGTCCGGTCGTATTGATTGCGAGTAACTTTTGCCACATCTCATCACTAAGCGTACCAACCGGCGCAAAGTGGTCCATGATGCCGGCGTTGCAGACAAGAATGTCGTAACTGCCAAATTTTTCCAAAGCCAGATTGAACATTGCTTCGTTATCGCTACTGCTGGTGACGTCAGTCACAATGCTGGCAGCTGAGCCGCCACTGGCAGTAATCGCTGCGACCACTTCTTCCAAGCGGTCGCGATTAATATCGGCAATCACGACATTGGCGCCATTTTGGGCAAAAGTTTCAGCGATTGCCCGGCCGATACCAGAGGCCCCACCAGTAATGATTGCGGTTTTGTTAGCAAGTTTCATAGTAATCACTCCTTACACAAGAAATTGCTTGTCCTATACTTTTATTATCCTGCAAATCGCTGCATTTTACAAATCATCTGGTAAGGAAAAAACCTGCAACTGCACGAGGCAGTTGCAGGTTTCATTTTTATTCAATCGGAATATAGATATCAGTCAGGCTTTTGGCCTTGAAATTTTTTGGTGGTTCGCTCACGTAGAGTTCAAAGGGGAAGGCGTCGCGGGCTTTGTTTTCACCGCTAAAGAGCCAGTCTTGGTACATGTAATTCCAGGCGTCACCATACTCACCAAGATTTAGTTCAAAATGACCAACGCCAAAGTTGCCGCTTATAACCATGCTTGATATTTCATCGGTTTCAGTAACTGCGGCGTTGAGGGGAATAGTCATTGCCACACTGGTGCGCAGGTTTTTAGCGTCGGTAATAAAGGGATTATCATGGTAGATAGTCAATACTTTGCTAACGTCGGGAATTATTAGTTGATTAGCTTCCGCAAAACTGAATAGTTGCTCGAAGAGTTTTCGACTGTTTTTACGAAATTCGTTGTAGCTGCCGCGAAAGCGTACATAGATAACCCGCATCGCTTCAATGTTTTCAATAGTAATAGTTGGTTTTAACATAGTAAATCATTCCTTTCATACTTCAATTATATGTTGGAAGAATCTTTATTACTTGGCATATCTTGCTCTTTTCGAAAAACTGTCGGAGTGACGCCAAAGTGACGGCGAAAAGCACGATTATAGCTGCTGGCATCATTGTAACCGTAACGGTAGGCAATATCGGTGATACTAATATCTTTACGCACACGCAGAAATATTGCTGAGCGCTCTAATTTGATGCGGCTGACAAACTGATTCAAAGTTTCTTTGGAATGCTTGCGAAATAGCCGGTGAAAGTGATATTCTGACATATGAATATTTGCGGCAACATCGGATAAAGTTATTTTTTGATCGAGATGACTTTCAATATAATCCTCGGTATGATTCAGCAACCAAGTATAATTCTGCACAATGCCCACATCCTTTTCTCACTATTTATTGTAACATTAGCGAAAAAAATATCAAAAAAGTTTTTCTAAAACAAGTGTATATACAACTATTTTTTTAGGATGAATTTTTGGTGAAACAGCGGGCTTTCGGACCGTTGTTTCACTGCTTTTCATCTGTATATACAAGCGCAAGAAGTAATTTTTTTGGCAGTGTTTTTCAGTTGACAGGGTTCAATTATTTGGTTAATATGAGAGGCGACCATGGAAATGGAGAAAGAATATTATTTTTAAAGCGCCAGGACTCGGCAGAATTGTTGAGTTGACGAGGAGTTGGGATTATCGAAAGATTCGGCGGATGTCCCAAAACGTGCCTGCACACGAACAGCAGTGACAAAGTCGCTAAGTGATTAGCGGAACAAAACATTGTTGAAATTGTAGATCATTCATTTCTATTGGTTCAATTTTTTTGGATTGCGTTTTTTGTAGTCCGCGGAAGGATGAATGAAACATGTGTGGAATAGTAGGATACGTAGGTTGCAAGCCGGCAACCGACTTTTTGGTGAGTGGATTAAAGCGATTGGAATATCGCGGCTATGATTCGGCTGGAGTGGCAACCGTAAACGGTGCGATTCATGTACGCCGCAGTTTAGGGAAACTGGCGGCGCTTGAAGCTGTACTCAGTGAGAATCCGATAGCCGGTAATGTTGGCATCGGTCATACGCGTTGGGCAACGCATGGCAAGCCAAGTGTTGCCAATGCCCATCCTCATCAAAATGAGGCGATGGATTTTGCTGTCGTGCATAATGGCATTATTGAAAATTATATTGAGCTAAAAAATGAATTGCAGGCAAGTGGCGTAATCTTTAGTTCGGAAACCGATACTGAAGTAATTGTTCACTTATTAGCTGCAAATTACCAGGGGTCTTTGATTGAAGCAATGCAGGCAACCGTTGAACGGCTGTTAGGAAGTTTTGCGATTGCTGCAGTGAGCAGTGATGCTCCGGACACGATTGTTGCCGTTAAAAAAGAGAGTCCGTTGGTTATTGGCAAAGGTGCAGATGGCTTTTTACTGGCTTCAGATGTCTATGCCATTGGCGAGCATATTGATGCACTTTGCTATGTTGATGATTTTCAATTTGTTGAGTTAAAATCATCAAGCTGCACGGTTTATGACCGTGCGCTTGAACCAGTGTTTATCAACTGGCAAGAGGTTGATCATCATGCAGTTCAAAATGAATTGGTTGGCTACCCACATTATATGTTAAAAGAAATATTTGAGCAGCCTGAAGCGATTGCCCGCACAATTGCTCATACGAAAGTTGCATTAGAGCAACTAACAATTGATACCAGCATAATAGAGGCGGTGACGATTGTTGCCTGCGGGACTGCTTATCATGCCGGACTTGCAGCAAATGCGATGTTGGAACAGATGTTAAATCATCCGGTTCGGGTTGAGGTTGCCTCTGAGTTCCGTTACCGGAAACCAATTATTAATAGTCATCATCTGGTTATTATTATCAGCCAGTCAGGTGAAACTGCTGATAGTATTGCAGCATTGCGGTTAGCAAAGGCTGAAGGTGCACAAGTGCTTGCAGTTGTGAATACCAAAGGCAGTACAATTGCCCGCGAAGCTGACTCGGTTTTATATACTCAGGCCGGTATTGAAGTTGCCGTTGCCAGTACTAAAGCATATACAACCCAGATTACCGTGTTAACAATGCTTGCGGCATACTGGGGTGGAGCAGACATAAGTGCAGCCTTGGACAAACTGATTCACCAGGTACAACGTGGCCTAGAATTAGACGGTCAAATGATGGATTTAGCTGAAGCATTAAAATATGAACAAGATGTTTACTATATTGGTCGCGGCGTTGATGCCGTAACCGGTATGGAAGCAACATTGAAACTCAAAGAGATTTCATATATTCATGCTGAGAGTTATCCTGCCGGAGAACTCAAACATGGCACAATAGCCTTAATTGAAAACGGCACGCCGATTATTGCTATTGCCACTGATAGTGAATTAGTAGAAAAAATGAAAAGCAACATAGAAGAAGTAGCAGCAAGAGGGGCTAAAGTATATATCTTTGCGACCCCGGCATGCGCCAAAGCATTTGGCGCCATTGCTCAGGAAATTATGTTGTTGCCAAGCACGCCGCTGTACTTTAGTCCGATAGCGGCAATTGTGCCTCTGCAACTGCTGGCATACCATACCGCACTCATTCGTGGTTGTGATGTCGATCAGCCGCGAAATTTAGCAAAAAGCGTTACTGTGGAATAAAAAATAAAAACCGAGATAGTAATAACTATCTCGGTTTTCCAAATTCATTGGGTTTTTCTTTGATTTCGCGTGAGTAAGCTTGCGAGCCGCAATTATCACATTTTGGCAGCTCAGTAACTTTCTCGGCAATATCAAGCTTTTTACCGCAGCCTGAACAAGTGTAAGTTCCTTTTACATAGGTTATCATAAATATCCTCCTCCAAGTTATTTCTGATAATTATAGTATAGCATAAGTTTATTAATCTACAAGTGGCTGACACTCAGGACAGAAGTAAATGGCGCCGCCAAGAAAATTTTGTTTTTCTTTGGCGCTGCCACAAACCGGACAAGGTTCCTTTAATGCCTTGTTGGAAAGAATTGTTTGGTAGCCGCCAACAGTTCCAAAAATATCTTTTTCAGTATCGCGACCACCCAAAGTCACAATGCTGTTTAAAGTTGTTCGCACGCTATCAAATAGACGCTCTATATCGGCTTCAGAAAATGTCTTGATTTTACGTTTTGGATGAATGCCGGCATGAAACAGAATATCTTGTAAAGCACCATTGGCAAGTCCGGGAAAGCGTTGCTCGGTAGCGAGCAACGCTTTTGCGCTTAATGTCGGTTTGGCATTGGCTACAATATCGGTAAAGTAACTAAGCGTGAATTCATCTCCTAATAAATCAGGTTTCTCTTGAGCTACAAGATAGTAGGGGTTATCATAAGTGCCATGGGTAAAGGCCCACATGCCGCCGTACATTTGCACGCTGCCAATTAAGATACTGTTATCGGTAAAATCAATACGAAATTGGTACTTATTCGGCAATTGTTTGGCATCTTCAAAATAGCG
This sequence comes from Culicoidibacter larvae, assembly GCF_005771635.1. Classification (GTDB taxonomy): domain Bacteria; phylum Bacillota_I; class Bacilli_A; order Culicoidibacterales; family Culicoidibacteraceae; genus Culicoidibacter; species Culicoidibacter larvae. The sequence goes on from NZ_VBWP01000011.1 coordinate 44,796, forward strand.
GATATTGACACCATCGCCAAACAGGAGTGTAGCATCTTCGACGTTGATTTCAACAAATCCGCCAAGACCGCGTGCTTCGCCGATAGTTTTACCGACAAGTAGTTCATTGTAATCAACATCAGGATTAAAGAAGGCAAATTTGTGCGGGCTGGTGCCGCATACAACATGTTTAATTTTTTTACCATGAATGGTTTCGTTTAATTGCTTAGCATTTACTTTTGCTTCAGCATATTCCAACATAAAAATCACATCCTTTATATGTTCATAATAACACAAAAAATACATGTCGGCACGGCATTAATAAATAATATTGCGAACAAATTTACAAAGCATGCAGGACGGCATATAATAAAAGTGAAATTATGAAAGGCTGGTGGCAGTTATGGCAAATATTAGTCCGTTTATCTGGATGGATGATACTGCAGAACAAGCAGTAGATTTTTATCAAGAAGTTTTTGATGATGTACAAGTGGATAGTAAATATTACAATCTTGATGAAGATGGTAATCCAACAACGCTTTTATTAGTTAAAGTTTACATTCAAGGACAGGAATTGCGATTTTTAAATGGCGGTCCGTATTTTAAACTCAATGAGGCGTTCTCATTGTATATCACTTGTGAGAATCAGCAAGAGCTAGACGCTATTTGGGATAAGCTTTCGGCAGAGGGTGAGATTCAAGAGTGCGGCTGGGTTATTGATAAGTTTGGTTTAGCGTGGCAAGTGGTGCCGCGAGCATACGAAGTGATGCAAGAAGAAGGTAACGCGAAACAACAGGCGGCAGTCATGCAAGCATTGCTTAAGATGAAAAAAATTGAGGTTCAGGGATTGCTGGATGCTTTTGAAAGCGCTCGATAACTTGGTGCGAAAAGCGACTCTTTATGAGTCGCTTTTCGCTTAGTTTTTTAAGTAGGCTTGACAGCTGGCATTATTTTGCGGTATGCTTATCTCGAAAAGAAAGGGTGAGCGTGATACATGAAGTTATAATTCATTTTCTAACAAACAAAAAAACAGCAATGATTGGCAAGGCTTTTGTCAGGGTTTTTTGTAGGTGAAAATGGGTTATCAATGTATTTATGCAAATTGGCTTTCTTTAGCTTATATTGTATTTTTTTGAGCTCGTGGACTACAATAAGACCACGAGCTTTTCATTTGCCGTTAAGGAGATGATACAATGCTATTACAAGCACAAAACCTAAGTAAGAGCTTGGGTGAACGAACATTATTTACTATTGAGCGACTAAATATTGATGAACATGCCCGGATTGGACTTGTCGGGATGAACGGCAGTGGTAAGACGACGTTGATGAATATTTTAGCCGGGTTAGAGGCACCGGATAGTGGTGCGGTGCAAAAGCATGGCACACTTGAGATGGTTGCGCAGTTTAAATATACTGAGGATCAGAAGAGTGGCGGCGAGCTGACTTGGCAGGCACTGCGGCAAGCATTTGCAAGTGGTGCAGATATTTTACTTCTGGATGAACCTACAACCTATCTGGATACAAGTCATATTGAGCAGTTGGTTCGTAAAATCAGTCAATATCAGGGAGCAGTGCTCTGCATATCGCATGACCGGGAGTTTTTACAGGCAATTACTGATGTGATTTGGGAGCTTGCTGATGAGCAATTACATGTTTATAGTGGTAATTACCAATTTTATGTTGAGCAGAAGCAGCTGCAAGCTGATCAGCAGCAAAGTGAATATGATGAGTATTGTAAGAAGCGCAATCAGCTTGAGGCAGCGCAAGCAGCTCAGGCGAAGCGGGCTGCCGGGCATATGAAGACAGCCAAGCATAAGATTACTGCCAGTGAGTATCAGGGTGCTAAGCTTGGGTTGGATCATAGTTTGAAGAAGAAGCAACAGGCGGCAAAGCAGATTAAGAATCGGCTTGGGCGGCTGGAGAAGGTTGATAAACCATTTGAGCAGGCGGCTTTGAAGATGAGTTTGCCACGTGCAGAGCAAGTGACCAACAAGCCGATTATTCAGTTTGCCCGGCAGAGTTGCCAGCTTTATGGGAAGCAATTGTGGCAGACACCCGGTTTTATTATTCGTGGTGGAGATCATGTTGCTATTGTTGGTGCTAATGGTAGCGGTAAAACGACTTTGATGCGGATGATGACAGAACTTATTGGTGAAGTAACCGTAAGCCAAAATGTACGCTTCGGTTACTTCGCTCAAGATCTTTCTTCACTCAAGCAAGATAAGACAATTTTGGAAAATGTTATGGAGGGTGCGGTGCAATCGGAAACGGTGGCGCGGACAGTACTGGCACGTTTGTTCTTTAGCGGGGATACTGTGTTTAAACCAGTTTCGGTATTATCAGGCGGGGAGCAGATGAAGGTGGCTTTCGCCAAGGTATTTCTCTCAGACATGAATGTCTTGTTGATGGATGAACCAACTAACTTTTTGGGTATTGAGGCGATTGAAGCTTTAGAATCATTGTTGAATAGTTATCCGGGAACAGTTATTTATATTACCCACGATATGGCATTTATTGAGCATACTGCCCGGCAGGTAATTAGTATTGAAAATGGTATTTTGAGTTTACATAATACGCTTGAGGAGCAACGCAGTAAGCCGGAACAAGCTGATAATAGTACAGAACAATTAATGGTAGTTGAAACCAAGATTGCTGATGTATTGAGTCGGTTAAGTATGGCGCCAAGTGAGGCCTTAGAGCGTGAGTTTCAGGAGTTATTAGTAGAGAAGCGAGCGTTGCAGACAAAAAAAATAGTTTGATTGGGGTGTGGTGGATGAATCAATTTGATATGATTAATTTGAAAAACGCAATTAAAGCGTTCCTTCAGGAGCATGATTGTGAGGAGACATATAATCATTGTATTGCTGTTGGTGACTATGCGGCCCAGCTTGCGGGACAATTTGCAATTGATAGTGAGAAGGCTAGAGCTGCCGGCTATCTGCATGATATTTCGGCAATTTATCCTAATAATCAACGAATTGCAATTGCTCAGCAATTAGGTATTGAATTAGTCACTGAAGAGATGGTATTGCCGATGATTATTCATCAGAAGATTTCCAAGGTGATGGCAGAGCGTCTGTTTGCAGTAGATGATGGTGAGGTTTTATCAGCCATTGAATGCCACACAACTTTAAAAGGTGAGCATTCTAAGTTGGACTTAGTAGTATTTATTGCGGATAAGATTAAATGGGATCAACCGGGTGAGCCACCATATTTACAAGGATTACAGAATGCGCTCAATAACTCACTTGAAGAAGCTGCATATTTCTATATCGATTATATTTTGCATAATAATATCAAAGTAGTTCATCCGTGGCTACAAGCGGGATATACGAGTTTGCAGTTTGACTTGGAAAAGTAGCTGAAATATAGGAATATTATTGGTCGGAAAATGGTGAGTTTCAATGAAAAAAACGCCTTTTGCCATTGTAATACAACCTTTTTGTGATATAATGAATGAAATAAATAAGCAGGGAATTTTCCTTGCAGAGATGGAGGAATTACATATGTCAGCAGTTTTGAAAATGCGGGTGCCGCTTCGTGATATAATTGATTTACCGATTGATCCAAATATTTTCGTGAAAGTGTATGATACAAACTACAGCGTAAATATCAAAATTTATCAAAAAGAAACCCCGATGGGAACTGAATTGTTTGTAAATGTTGATTTAGACACTGCTAGTTTACCAGGACTTTACGACGATTATGAAGCAGCGGTTTATAAATATATCCGCGAACATTTGCGTTTAAGCATGGAGTATGACCAAGGTGAAACACGTTACTTTGTGACCCTCCGTAATTATCGCTAAACTTCTTCTTTGGGAGAAAATTGAAACCCGGGATGCCTTGAGCATCCCGGGTTTTTAGTTTGCTTAAGGAAATTGTCTAACTTGTGTCTATTAATCTATTGAGAATTTGTATACAATAAGAATATATTAAGGAGGAAATAGTATGAAGAAATTTTTTTTGGTAATGGTGACACTTTTAATTTGTATGTCTGTATCACCACTTGAGGTTCTCGCTAATACCAGTGATTCAAGTAGTGACAATAATGTCGTAACTAGCGATAACAATAGTGAAAGCAGCAGTGATAATCAAGAGGATTTTGAGGCAGAAGATTATTCTGATACGGAGGAACCAGTTACAATCACAACTGCATCAAGTCTCAATGTTGATTATTTGAATGGTATTTATGAAAATGATCAATTGAAAATTC
>NZ_VBWP01000012.1 GCF_005771635.1 Culicoidibacter larvae
AAGTCCTGTCATCCGCACCAAGATGTAAAAAACCCTGTATTATACAGGGTTCTTTTTTATAGTTATTCAAATTGGCGGCAGATTGGCGGTAATTTATAAAAATAATCGAATATTGACAGGTGAAGTCATTAGTACTGCATTTCTAAGTTTTTCGATGCTTTCCTGATCACCTTTTTTCTCAAGCCAAGACTCTAACAATATATAATTAATAGTATTGATTTTTCCAAGCTCTCTGTCGCCGCGTAAATACTTACCTAAAGTGCTTGCATTAATCCCGCTTTCTTTTCCGAGTTGGTAATATGTGATACCATGCTTATCCAAAATCTCTTGCAGTTCCATATTGACCGCTCCTTTCAATCTCTTAATCTTGCAAAAATAGATCACTTACTATATAATAGAACGTGTAAGGGGCTTACGCCCCAAACACTAGCGTTTGCGTTTTTTCTTACCTAATTTCTTTAAGTTAATGATTGCGATTATTAAATTAACTATTGAAGTGGTAAGGATTAACGCTTTTTCTATTATACCCACATATTACACCTCCTCTCTACTCTTATAATTATACACCTATAGGACTATAAAGTCAAGCGTTTTGATGAAATAACTAAAATAAAAAGCGAGCTATCAAAGCTCGCTTTTTGTATTATTTAACAAGTTCAAAGTTTGGATAATCCCAAATATTATAGCCTTTATAATCGCCATTAGTATTGACCCACCCGTGTGTACCGTTTTCTAATGATAATTTTACCCATTGGCTCTTATATCCTGAACGTTGTTCATCAGCATATCCGAGAACTGTATAAGACAGTCCTTTTGAGCCGTCTTTTCCTTTGGTTCCATAATACTCTGCATTTATGTATCCAATTATCTTAGCTCCAACTTTTGGTTCCTGGCGCACCACTATGGTACCTTTATCTTCTCCGGCTTCCTGCCAGTCCCAGTATAAATTAATAAAGCCAAGTTTAGAAGCTGGAGGCTGCGGTTTACTTTCACTACTTCCGCCGCCATCAAGTGTGTAGGGGATACCAAGAACCTCGCAGATTGTTTTTACTTCCGCTTTAGCTAATGCGTGCTGATTATACCCTGTGCCATCGCGGTCTGCAGTATTAGTAATAAATCCCAATTCCAGTAACCCGCGCGGAACATCATCACTATCTCCATTAACCATATCTAAATCACATCGCTCTTTGTTACCATTCCAAGGAGTCCCAGTAATCTCGGTAAATCGTTTCCCAAAAATATCACCAAATTTTTTTATCAGAGCGGGATTTTGGCAATAACACATGTGCCCGCCGCGGGCATTTGCGTTTGTAGATCCGTCCATGTGATGGCTCAAGACTAAATCATAGCCATTGTTAATCCAATGATCATCGATATCCATTTCATGCTCAGTCAGCCCGAAGCGATAACAATTAAAACCACCATTCTGATGAGCATAGTTTTCTACTACTGAGGTATACTCACGCATGAGTTCCTCTTCATTACGGCCTCCGCCGCCGGCACCAACAGTGCCATAGTGACTCGTGAAAAGTGCTACTGTTTTCATAACTACTTACCCTCTTTCTCATTATTTGCTTGTTCTGCTTTTATAGTTTCTTGAGCTGCTCTAGCCCCGTCCTTTACTGCACCGCTGCCTATATAGGCACCGATGGGAGTAAGAACAGCCATTATAAACGTCGCGTTTTCAGCAGTTAGCTGTAACTGCCCAATTGCAATGGCCACCACGGCAAAAGTTATCGCTAACGCTAGTAAGATAACTGCAATTTTACGTGCTGAGATATTTTTCATATTGCCACCTCCTTTCATTTCTTAATATCGTCTTTTACTAATGCCATAAGCACTTGATCCATTTTATCGTCAAGTTTATCAACTTTTGCATCAGTTTTTTCTTGGTTTTTAAAGACTGTTTTCACTTGCTCAACAAGTGTAGTAAGTGCTTTATTGTCATTTCGGATCGCTGTCATTTCATTCAGCAGCAAAGCATGACTGTCCTCATGTTTTTCAACGTACCGGAGTAATTCCTCTCGTTGTTCACGGATATCATCTTTATTTTGAACTGCCTGCTTTTCTAACAAAGCTATAGCTGTCTTAGAAGTATCCTCAACTTTTGACACTTGACTCTTTGAAGTAAGTAAAGCAGCAACTACGGAAGTAACAGCGGTAATAAGCGCTATAATAATCCCCTCTGTAAGTGTCAGCATTATTTTATTCCTCCTCCCGCTATAATCTCATCCAGCAAAGCCACTGCTTACCTAGCTGGTCGGTGACTAATACTTTCATGGTGTTTTTATATAAATGTACTGGGCTAACCCATTCGTCTAGCCAGGTAACCGCATTAAAGGTCTTGCCATCTAATCGAGTTGTCGTGATTTGGGTTTTACACCCTTGGTCACTAAACATCGGCTGCCCTGCTTTTATCCTAAACATACTCCCGAGATAAATGCCTAACTTAGTGCTATTCTTATCCCATTTGGAAATATCAGTGACATATTCTATTTCTGTCACATTTTCACCATCGCTGCCACCGGTACCACTACCGCCTTGTTGGAGAATGTTGTATGGGTCTATTTTGTCCTTAGAGTTATTACTACGCCAAACTTCAAAATGTAAATGGACCGGATAGTCGCCTCCACTAGAGCCCTCAGCTCCGATACGAAAACCCTCAGACACCTTAGCCCCCACAGATACCTCAGCTCTTGAAAGATGCAAATATCGGTGCATTTGAGAACCAGTCCAAATACGGACCTCGATACCAGCATTGCCGTTATGTCCTGCGTGAACGACCTCGCCGCCAGTTACCGCGTAAATTGCGGCTCCATCTCCCCCTACAACATCAATGCCGCCGTGGCCTTGGTAAGGGGCGGGTATAGCACTCATACTATATCCATACATCCCTACCCAGTCCTTGACTCCGTTCCCCCAGGTTCTATTATCGAATGCGCCAGTAAAAGCAACTTGCTTTTTGTGAGCTTTACTATAAATCTGCGGCATTATGACCAGCCTCCTGAGTTATTTCCGACTTTAACAAGTCCTTTATTGGGTTTCCATTCCAAATTTTCATTTGCAACCCACGTACGGATACCTCGAACCCAGCCGACCCCATCAATATAAACTCTTGTGTTGTTCACATAATCTAAAACGATTGTCGAGCCATATTGGATTTTGCTGCTGCCATCAAAGTAATTACCACTAATCTCCATACGAATATTTAGCTTGGCATCTAGCGGGAGTCCTGTAAGTATTGTCGAGCCTGTAGAAGTTAATGCGCTAACATTAACCGCCTTAATGATAGTAGAGCTATCAGAACGGCGCACACATATCTGTGCAAGCCAGTTCTTCAAATTCCCCATATTTCCGGCAATACTTGACCAGCTTACTATTGCTTTAGTAGGGTCCGAGGCATCTCTAACTACTGAAATCGCTGGCACCGTCACTGCAGAATATGTTGGGTATATTTCCGTAGATACCCCTGCGTTATAAATTACGCCATCGTGGTAAGTGTAGACTAACTCAGTTCTAACCTGATAACGTGTATTTCTACTTAATCCTGTGAAAGTCCGCTCACCTGCAGTTGTTAAATCGTCAGTATAAGATTGGAGATTATTGTTATTTCCGTAATTCCTCAAACCTAGGTTATTTGTATATGACGCATTTCCCTTATTACCAAAACCACCGAACCATGCCGTTTTTGCAGATGTCGCTGAAACAGATGAGTTCACAACGGTCGGGTTAGTTAGAGGCGAATAATTCGGATAAACATCAAAGGTTAGTGACCCTCCACAGATAAAAGGACCACTTGAATTACTTGGCACCATTCCAAAAAGTCTACTATATTTCGTATTAGCTTCCATACCAGTAAAACTAAGTGTACCGCTTTTAGAGGCGTTTGCTGTCTGTGCATAGGCACCATTAATCAACTGATAACTCAAGCGTTCAGATTGCGGAGTGTCAAGTCCGGAGTAAGTTACATCGCGCGAGCTTGTCGTAGCAGCACCTAACGCGAGTTTTCCTCTATCAAACCGGGGATTGTAATAAGTAGCCGTATTAACATCGACCCTATTCCCCCAGTTGGGCCAAGAACCCCCACCCTTATCATAGGTTTGTATATGCGCATCAACTGCGAGTTGCGCCCCCTGTCCAGGACAACCACGATTTGCTGTTTGAGTCCACTCTCGATTATATTGGCTAAGTTGACCATAATGAGTCCACTCTCCACTTACCCAACCCCAAACAGATACAACCTGACCGTCATTATTCCATACAGAAGAACTCGATGTATTAAAGCTAAATTTAAATACAACATTGTCGTAACCTCGTGAATGTGTCCAGCCATTTACCCATACATACGCCATTATTGATCACCTACAATCTGACCCGTAGAAGCGTCAATGTAGCTATTAGTTGGATCCTCATAAGTTCCCTGCGCAATTGGTATCATTTGAAAAACATTCAGACCGTCCTTAACATCAAGCGCTTGCACCAAAGTGTAAGCCAGCGGGACTATTTCAGATATTTGGAAATCTTTACCTACAGATAATGTGGCGCCCCGTATATTATTAACAAAACAGTTTTTTAGAACTTCACTATTGCTGCCTTTTACACTAAAGCTCGTAACCTCTTGAACAGATTGTTCAATGTCTTTTTTACTACTTTTATTAACCAGCAATGCAGTGCCCGTACCGGTTCCTTTTTTTACCGTTAAATAATAGCTTAAATGGTCAAGTTCAAAAATCTCCAATACCTCTCGAAGCGCCTCGCCCTCAGTACTCGCTAAATGCGAACGTTTTACAGACACGTTGCAGACAAAGTTTTTTGCAAGAGTTTTGGGAAGCTCCTGAGCAATAGAATTGAGAAGCTCGTCGCTCTCGGCTCCGATAACGTGAATTACAATATTGTGTGTATCCATATACTTCTCACCTCTCTACAAAATCTCAATATAAATTTGTCCAGGAAACGCTGGAGGTTCAATAGGCGCACCTTGACCATATAAAGGCAGCATTCGCAAGATTATTGCGTCGACTTCTCCTTTGGTGTACACTGTTTTGAGTTTGTCATCCACCTCTGTTTTTGTATATCTGTTGTTAAACTCAGTAAGCAAATCCTTACCCTGAACATTTACCGGGTAATTGAATGCGGCACCCGTGTTATTAAATGAAACTGCGACATTGGACTCGTTGATTAATCCGCCTTTATAAAACTTCAAACCAGCATGAGATAAGCTCAATACACAAGACTCGTTTATATCCTTTATAGTGATATTTCCAATATGGTTTTGCTTGATATAGGTTTTCCCTAAATCTTTCACCGTATTATTAAGAACGTTATAGGCAGTATCAATTTTATCGGAATTCGCATTCACTACATTTATTTGGTAGTAGTCACCTTGATCAGGTTTTACTAATTTTAGATTTGGTGTTTCTGTCGCCATATTCCCACCTCCTATAATGGTTCACGACGTGAATAGATTTCTTCATGAGTATAATTTGATAGTTGCTGATGAGTAAGAGTTATCAAATCCATGTGTCGTCTAAACGATTGAATAAGTACAGTATTTAAGTGCGCAGGGGTCAGAGTATTCAAATATAAAATCAAACTCTCTATTCCCATCGGTACCCCGATTTCAGTAAACCGAATTTCGATATTCGACTCGGCTCTATTAAACACGCACTCACAAGAGTATGATGTGTATTGCAATACAATACGCTCTATTGATTTGGTACTTAACTTACTAAATCCAGCAAGTAGTTTTAGTATTTCCCGCTTTCTTTCCTCCAAGGGCCAGTCTGGGTGACTTACATTGAAAGTCTCTTCCCAAAGCGGAACCGTACGCTCATTAAGTAGCCGAACAAAATAAGCATTATTTACAGTTAAAAGCTCCTCATTTATCTTTCTCAGCTCCGTATCCTCAACTGAGTATAGTTTTTGAAAATCAACTATTGAGTTTGTGAAATCAGGGACATAGTTGCTAAGTTTCATCAGACAATCACCTCATAACTAGTTAGAGCGATAGCTTGTTTTGCTGAAATCTCAAGATTAGAGTTCTTAACTCCATTGATAGAAACCTCATCAACGCTGATAACAAGTTTATTATCATCAACAATCTTTGCAATCTCGTACCATTTAACAATGCGCTCTGCATTAGCCTCTCCCTGAATGTACTTCTCAATAAGCACACGGGTTTGTTCAATTATCATCGGTAACTTGCTTGCCTCTGTAGTTTTGACCTTTACAATTATGTTTAGATCCAACTGAGTTAGAGTAAACACTTTTACGACTGCGCCTATAGGTGCCTGACCTAGCCCGCTACCGTCAACCGTTGGGTCCAAATATTCTTGAAAGGCTTGAATAAGCTCAGCATCGGCTGCAGCCCCACTATCATCAGCTATATACACATTTACGGTATTGATATTGTCCTTGTCCTTTTCTACATAAACCTCTCCGATACCGGGAAACTGGTCAGCCCAATAGATATATTGAGATACATTCCCATCAAGGTGAGGGCGCTGTATAAAGTCAAGCGTCCGAGCTCTAAGAGCCTCATCAGTTTCTTCATCAATAGCCCGTTCAGATATCTCTGATAGGTAGCTTACTGTAAGGTTAGAAAAATAATCAATCGGGATTAACACCCCCAACACATTACCTTTTTCTCCTACTTCTTCCGCCTCAAGTTTATAGCGGTTGACTTCAATCGTGTCCCCATCACCGTAAGGTGCTTTATCAATAAACGATACAACCTTAAAATTAATATCAGAATTTTCAACTGAGAACCGAGTCCCTATAGGTATTTCCGCATTGAAACACCCAATCCCTACTGCTGCAGTTGCTCGTATACGGTTTACTCCCAACTGAAAAGCCAGCTCGGTCAAGTACTCACCGAAAGAAGTCTGTACAAACCCGCGAGCAAGAATATCATTAGCATAAACGTATAGCTGTGCTAACTCACTGGCAAAAGGAGCCAGCGCATCATATATCAAAGAACCGGGCCGCTTATCAACACTATTGTCGATATTCTCTAAGGCATCTTGCATAATTTGATTTTTAGATTTCACTGTATATCATCTCCTTTACAAATTGACCAAATACGCTAGTAACTTGAAAGATGACGGTGACTGAGTCTTTTGCAAAACTAATCTCAAAATTATCAATCGACTCCACGCGGTCATCGGCCTTTAGGGCGTCAGAAATCCGGGTCTTGATTATTTCTTTGTAAATATCACGGTCCACATTTTCCAAACCCGAGAGCTCGACACCAAAATTATGATCATAAGCCAAAAACTTGTATCTCTCTGTGCTTAAGATTTTCTCAATAGTCTGCAACAGTGCATCTTTATCACTGATTTTCTCAACTAATCGACCATTGACTATTGCGTATGTGATGTTACCAAAGTCTCTTTTTTCTTGGCTCAGTTGCATTTCAGGTAGCATATCTAATCACCTCCAAAATTGTGTATAATGAATTGTATATTTTTGGCCACCCCAGTTTTTTGTCACCCACACCCGGCAACCTAAAGCGCCTGGCGGGATTGACTGGCTGACCTCGATAAAATACTCTTTGATTACCAAGTTATTATCCAATTTCAACTCTAAGGGTTTTACGCTGCTTATTACCGCCTGCATACCTATAGTTGGCTCAGCCTCACTGATATAATTGGAAATGGCTTGCTTGAATACGTCTAACATACCAGCCATAATCACACCACCTTTAGGTCTACGACCATTTTATGCGTGTTACCGGTAAATGTATGTTTGGCAGCTTCGATGATATACACGCCATCAATTCCGGGAGTAGATAGCTCCACTTTGCAGGCTCTACCGGCTAAAAATGAAGTGTTGCCAAAAGCTTCTAGCGTCAGAGTTTTATTCACTCTATTCTTGAGCCCTAGCAACGCCCGCCCATACTCATTAATTTGAGCAGTGTTAAGTTTTTCATCAACTGTCTGATACTCCAGTAAGCGACCCCATTTTTTTATATTATCCGAGTCCTTATAGATATAAGCTGCCCGAGTATTTTTATCCTTATCCTCCTGAACGAGTTTAACTTCGTTCTTTGAGTCGTCGATACTCCGTTTAAATTGATATTTATTAGCCAAGCTCCCATCGCCGATAATAAAATCAATGATATTATTCTTAATCTTTTTAAATGTCAATGATCCAAAAACATCCTGAAAGCTATACATTTCCCCAGTGTTTCTAACTAGGTCATCTACATATCGCATAATGATATCCAATACCTTTTTATTGTCATGTATCATCGGTTGATGCTTATATGAGGTGTTTTCAAGCTCTCCGGTGCGTAAGTTAAAATCACGCGCAATAGCTTTGATGACCTCTGGCGCATAAACGTACTCGAAAGTATAAGTTTCATTTGTTAGCAGGTATTTGAGCTGGTCCCGAAAAATCAGTTTTGTACTTTTTCCATTGTCGTCATCATTAACAAACTGATACCCATAAAACAAACCAACACCGTCAACCACAAACGAAATCGGACTCCCCTCAGAAAACGGCAGAGCCTTATCATAAAGAAGCTCAACAGCAAGCTCATTTCCGGCATTCAACTGAGTATCTAAAGAAATAGAGGTGACAATATTTGATAGCTCAAGTATCTCACCAGTATTATTAGATTGGTAAATTAGCTCTATCATTTATTATCACCTCGGAATTGTTAAAATTTGTCCTGGATAGATTAATCCGGGCACTTTAATTAGATTTTTATTGGCATTATAGATTTTTTGGTATTGATCACCATCGCCATAAAATTTTTGTGCAAGCATCCATAGGTTATCCCCGGATACAACGGTATAAGTGGTAGGAGGAGTATAGCTACTATTTCTCACTGTAGTGCTTCCTGCGCCAGTTAGACTCAGCTGCCGAACGCTATAGTTTCGGTATTGCTTAAACTTGGCGCTTAAATAGAAGTCCCCCTCCTCTCCAGCTCGTTCCGTGACACTTAAACTTTCAATCAGCCATAGAGAGTCAATACCTTTATTGATAAATTGACTGATAGCAGAAGTAAACACAATTTCTACTGGTTTTTTTGTATCATGAAATGCCTGGAGCAGACGGGCATAGTCGATTGCCTGATAGTTGCTATTGCTCACGCACATAACATCTTTCAGCTCAAACTCTTGCAGTTCCCGTTGACCGTGGACATTCACCTGTCCTAAATTGATAACCTCTTTGACATCATTATTGCTCTTCTCTGAGATTTTAATCTCTTCCGGATTAATATATAACGTAAATCCTACTCCGGCGCAGCTGATGTAAATTTTATAATTATTTCGCATTACATTTCTACCCCCGCTCCGGACGCCTTACGTGACATCTCATTGGTAATCTGCTCAGCCATATCTTTCAACATCTTATCAGTATCCTGTTCAGTCTGATTAGTTATAGATCCAATAGTAATAGCTGGCGTGATATTAATCAGGTTTTGCTGGAACTGTGCTTTTGCATAGTCCTCAAGCACTTTAACAAATTCATCAGAGATTTTCACCTCGTCGTTAATACCGTCAAGATTTCCACCGTTGACATAAGTGTCAAGAATGTCTGAACCTGATGTTCCTGGTAGTTCTCCCGAACCTTTGCCGGTAACCATATCGATTAATCCGCCAATACCATTTTTAATTGACTCAGCACCATTTTTCCCCCAGTAAAATCCGTCAGAGTATGCTTTGTTCGGATCCGCCCAATCATTAGACTTATTACCACTAAAGTCATGGTCTGTAGCTGTCCAGTATCCAACTTTCTTTTGGTCCCAATATCCATCTGTCTGACCTGCTAGATTTGACTTGGTATCCCAAGTATCAATTTTGCCAATATCAACGCCGGGGATCATATTGATTGCATCGATGAGCCAGTTGACCATGTTAATGGCCACATTGACACCATCAATAAACGCATTAGCGATTGAGTCAGCTATTGTAGCCATTCCCCAAGTTATCGGCTTTAAAACATAGTCAATAAAACTATTCCAAAGCCATATAAAAGCATTAACTACCTGAGTCACTGCCCAACTAAACGCGTCAGCAATCGACTCGCCGACATCAATAACCGCATTCCAAATCCATGTAAAGAAGTTCCATACATAGGCCCACAGCATATTAAATGAGCCGGTTACTGTCCCTAGAGCATCACTCCAATAAATCAAAGCTATTACAACCGCTGCGATAACTACTATTACTGCAATGATGGCTGCAACAATCCAAGTCAGCGGGCAGGCATACAGGGCAGCGTTTAAACTAGTCTGTGCTGCCGTCATAATTACTGTAGCAGTTGCCCAAATGCCGTCAATTACGTTACCAATAGCCTTTATAGCATTAACTGCCAACATCGTTGCTTTGAATAGCAGTAACCCAGCTACTAGCGCACCAATGAGAAATACCATAGGCTCGATAATATTTTTCCAGCTTTCCCAGCTTTCAATTACACCGGCAAAAGCATTTGTTGTGATATCAATTAAAGTTAATACTAATCCGACTACTTGACCGATAATATTACCAATTGAATTGATGAAATTTTGACCATCCTCGCTAGTAACCCATTTATTCCATTTATCAATAAACGGTTGCAACTTCTCCAACATTCCTTGCATTCCTTGCGCAAAGAACGTTTTTAAGTTTGAGAATAGCAGCATTGCCTGGTCGTATGGGTTTTTCATCATGTCGCTCATAGCGTCAGTAGTCATACCCATACCGTTTAACAATTCATCCAACATATCAATAGTTCCTTGAATATCACCAGAAGCAGCAACGTCGCGAATACCACTATTATTAATGGCTGACCTGCTAATATTGAACCGTTCAATTAAACTTTGAAAATCACCTGTAACAGCCTCTTTTACTGAGAACCCAGCACCGCCAAGGCCCTGCCCGGTGGTGTCAAACGCGGCAAGCCGTTGAGCTAAATTATTCATCTGATCTATTTGCCCAATATTCTTAGTAGTTGCCAAAAAAGATTGCGTGTTTTGCGTCATATCTTCAAAAGCAAACGGACTTGATGCTGCTTGGTCTTTAACATGAGTAAACAGCGCCGTGCCGGCCGCTTGGTCCTTTAAAAGCCCCTGAAAAGCTTTCTCAGTTTTAGCTTGGTTAAACATTGTCAACATACCATCTTTGATAAAACTACCCATTGCAGCAATGCCACTAGTTGCCATATTCGCTAAAAAGGCTCCTTTGAATATTGAACCCGTCATTTTAGCAGCCTTACCTGCTCTTTCAGTACTCTTTGTCAGATTATCCATTTCCGACACCGATTTTTTGATGCCCTTTGTGATTTTGTCATATTCCTGTTTATCGACTTTACTAAGCGACTTATCGACTTTTTTGGCAAAGTTATCAAGCTTCTCCATATTTTGGACCATGCGCTTAATCTGAATACTGACATTATCAGTCAAGGTCATTGTATTTCTAATCGCCATAGCGTCACCTCTATACTTTCTTCAAAGCTTTACTCTCAGCATCAATAGCCAGGTCTAAACTGGCAATAATGAATGCTTTAGAGCGCTTATCAAGTTCCGCCCAAGCGTTTGGCATAATATATAAACGTTGGAGCGCGACGTGGGCATATTTTGCCTCGCCGTCGTCACCCCGAATTAGTTTTTTGCTTCATCAACCAGCTCGGTAATATTCTCATCCATACCTACAATAGCCTCAACTAAAGTGTTGAACTCATTTGCAGTAAGTAGCTTATCGATAGCATCCTCCGCTGTCGTAACTTCGAGAGCATCTTGGAACTCAGCTGAGTTGACATCCGGACTAACCAGTCCGACTTTTAGCGCCTCAATACCAAACGCAATAGGGTCCATATCTGCAGCTTTTTTACCTTTTGGTGTCGCAGCAATTCGGATACGTTTAAGTTCGCTGGGCCGAAGCTCACGAACTACAAACACTGCATCCGGACAGCTTTTGAAAGTAAATTCCTGCTCTTTATTCACCTTATTAATAAATGCGTCAAATTTTCCCATTATTATCCCTCCACAGTTCTGTCTTTAAAGATTTCGATAATACGCATACCATCAGCAGTAAAATCAATATTTCGTTCAAGTGTTTCTTCTGCAGTTGCGTCCAATCTACTTAAATCGATTGAGTCCGGCAATACGTTCTCGTACAAAACTGATAGCCGCCCTGAAGTGCTCGCCATATCTGCATTATTAACAGTTACGTCAAAACTTGGTTGGTGCCCTTGTTCAATGAACTCTTGAACAATTTGGACCATGTATGGATCGTGAAAGTGCATAGTTAATGAACCGGTCAATTTTGCACCAGTTGCCTTATTGGCTACAATCACACGACCAAGTTGTGGAATTTGTGTTTTAGTAAACTCAATTTTTGCCTCGAACTTGGTAACAGTTGCAACAGTGTAGCGCTTACCGTTACGGGTAAAAGTTACGCTACCCTCTTTAGCGGAAACAGTATCCTCGACAATACTTTTTTTCGCTGCAAAGAATTGTAAATTCATTTTCATAGCTTTAGCCTCCTTACCCAACATTTACAGTCAGATATAATTTTTCGACAGCATCAGTCACCTGGATTGCGATATTACAAATCACACTGTCTTTTGTTTCACCAGGCAACACCTGAACATCATCCTCACGGAAATTTTCAATTGCCTGAGCCGTTAATAATTCTTGCATAACAAGCAAAATATCTTGTTTGAGCAACCCGCGACCATCTGCATCATTTTGAATTTTACCAATGAAGTTGGTTTCAAAGTTGTATTTGATTGAACGTTGCAAAAAGTCAAGCGTCCGAATTACAGAGTTTTTAGAAAAATATTCCGGTAAGTCCTCTGTATAAGTAGTTAAACTATTAATATCATTCAAGATAACAACTCGATCATAACTGCGGATAAATATCAAGCGCCCTTTATTCAAGAAATCGATTTTCTCATCATCAGTATAGCCACTTGCCTCAGTGACTCCAGGAACAACTTTATAAGTAAGAGTTTTCCCTAATGGAGCACCTGCCATAGCTCCCGCAACAAAAGCGGCCCCAACATCTTGAGATAACCCACCAAAACCATTTTCAACAACAGTAATTGCGGGGTCATTTACTTCGGTATAACTTCCAATTGATGGAAGCACCAAAACAACATAGTTACCACGAGAACGTTCTTCTAGGATATACTCCTTGAAAGTGTTACTAAGCACTTGGTCTTGGAACGTATTTACTAATACATAGTAATCCAATTCTGCAAGGAGTGAAGTGAATAGTACATAGTCAGCAACTTGAACCTGGCCATTTTGTCCGCCAGCTAACAAAGCTGGAGCTGTGTCGACTAAGTCCTCATTACTTCCAAGCTTAACATCAACATATTTATTGGCTTTAACCTCAGATGCGGCATTAACAACTTGGATATCAACCGTTTTTCCATTAAAGTATGTTGAGACTTTTACACCTGATGCGGTTGTCTCCATACCTACAGAAATTTGATTTCCACCAACGCCTGCATATTTGGCAGTAAACTCGATATCACCAATAGTATTTTTGGCCTTTTTCCCAAATCGTCCGACCCGACAAGCCAACACTTCTGAGGTATTCATCAGTGCGTAATACAAGGGTTTTATCTCTTCTAACGGAGCACCGAACAAGGCTAAAAAGTCAGTATCTACTGTTACCTTAATAACTTCCATTTCAGGTCCATAATCAACCTGTATAGGCATTGCTACCGTTCCAATCCCGGGGCTTTTCTGTGTACGCGTATCAACGCCTCGAACATTGATATACGCACCTGGTAATTGTTTATTATGAGAATTAAAATTTCCACCAGCCATTTATTTTACCTCCCTTTGGAGTTCCTTATCAAGGATCTCCTTTGCTTCTTCCTCTGAGTATGTCTCAGAGCAATTTAAGATGTAACGTAATAGAAAACGATACGGATAAAAATCAGGTAAAGTGCACAGTTTTGATACAGTGTACTTTTTTACCTTAGTCTCATTTGTGTTTGCCATCTACGTCTACCTCCATTTCATTCATAAGATTTTTTTCAATTTGCTGTACATAATCCCGTTCTAATGTAAACGTGATTTTTAGATTTTCGCCATCGGTTTCGCACTCAAGGTTATCCACCCTGAATATCCCGCTGATAATATCTAGCCCATCACTAAGAATTTCAGCAACCTGGTCATATTCATCCTCTTTATTTTCGCTATCACTAATATAAGTAATAACAAATAGAAAATGCCGAGAATATCTCAAGCCAAGCCGCTTCTCCCTAGTGTTTCGCAGATTTCTAACAATAAAAGCTGGAGGGCTAAAATCTTGCAGCGGCGTGCTTCGCCATACTTCTGCATTGGGGAACAGTTCTTCAAACTGAGCCACCACAGCATCCTTTATCTCTGATAAGACCACAATATTATCCCTCCAAATCTTTAAAATAGTTGTCATAGAATTTTTTAGCTGCTTTCTCCATATACTGACGCATTTCGTCGTCAGTTCTTTCGACAAAGAAGAAACCCTCTACCCAAGACCCATCAAGTGCCCGATGCCCATTATTAACAAACAATGCGTATTCCATATTATTGAATACAGAGGCGTATGTTTCATTGAAAACCGTTTGTGCCTTTTCGGCCATCCACATTTTTCTTAACATCCCAGTGTCTACATTTGTGCGCTTTTTAATTCGACGAATATATAACATAACGATATGGTCTAAGAACAGCTCTCGCGCCCGGTCAATTTGATCAGCTTTAAGTTTCAGTTTTTCAATGTGGTCTGTTAATTCGCTAAAGTCACAGTACTTACCCATTTTGAATACCTTGCAAGATAATTTCTTGATGGGTATCATATACAACCGGCTTAGATGAAGTCCTATAGGCTAACAAAATGCCATTACCTTTATCAATATCAAAAACATCGTTAATTTGCACATCGTACTCCGGCGAGATAAACAGCTTTGCTTCAATGACAGCCCTTGCTTCCTCCGGAACTGTCTTAATCTTCTCAGAAAGATAACAGGGGGCCAGCTTATGTACTGGTGTGGCTTGCCCGTTCGATTTTCCAGGCTTACCGGTTTCGGCAATTCTCCTGCTAATGGTGCAAGTATGGAAGTACATAAGTTCTATTCCCTCTTTGGCCTCTAAAATTGCATTACGCATTTTTATCACCTGTTTCTTTAATAAAAAGCCCTGGTTTACGAAACCTATTTAAATCAATCACATAATTAAGTACAATGGCGTCCACTAACTTCGATGACGAAGCTGCAGCAGACCCCAACTCCACAGTTGTATCTCCGACTTTAACAGTCTTAGGTACGTTTGTGCCTTTCTTAGGGTTCATGTAATTGTTTAGGTCGTACATCATTCTCACTATCGTTTTTGTCAATCGAGCGGGAATATCCTCACGATTACAATAGTCTAGAACTCGGTATATGACCTCTTCCAGCAAGTCATCGAAATTAAGTTTTTCCTCTTCGGACAGACTCTCAATCTTTAACCGTAGGCAATAAGTTTCTTGGATTGCTTGGTACATTTCAGGAGTTAAATAATCATTCACGGAAAAACCTCCTAATCGAGAGGGTTTTCGCCCTCAGTTTTATCGTCCCCAGCATCTCCGGCATCTTCACCGTCGGTGTTACCTTCTTGTGCTGCAGCGGCTTCTTTTTCAGCTTTTTCACGAGCTTTCTTTTGGGCAGCTGTTTCCTTTGTTGGCTCCTTGACCGTTTCAATTTTGTAGCCTGCAGAAGTAAAATAAGCTTTTACTGCTTTCGAGATGTCTTTATCTTCACCCTCGTGCACGCCATCTTTAAACTGTAGCCCAAATATTAATCCTGAATACTCCTTATTAGGAGCTGTGATTTTAATCTTCATGGTTATGTCCTCCTTTAGGCAATTTTGATGCCACGTAATACCGCAGCTGATTTAGTAGATTTCAATGCAACACCGGCAACCATTTCCATAGCACCCTCATACATTGATCCAACCACTTCGCTCGGATTCGGCAAATAAATATCTAAAGGGTTTGACTCTGCTAAAGATACTCCGTGGAACCCTTCATTTACATCAAAGTAAGCAGCATACAAGTCTGTTTTCCCTGCTGTGACGCCAACCACTGAGCTGGTGCCGGTACCATTGTAGTACTCACCTAAGTCAACTAATGGAATATTGTCATAAGCATCAACAGTTGTACCGAAAGCAGTCTCCACTTGTGAGAAGTAGCCACTTTTACGTGCTACAGCTTTTAACTTAGCAATCATTTTCGAGTTACCCATAATCATGGTAGGTCGGTTGTTCATAAGTCCAAGCCAATTATCCATGATTTCCATGAAACTGAAATAATTAGCTTCTAAAGTCAAATCTGCAGTAGTCTGCATTTCAGTAGATTGTCCGGTAAGCATTTTGTTCAATCCATCGAAGCTATCAGCTTTAACAGCTGCATCGCCATTGATAACACCCCAGTGGAATTCATTAGTGATCGCTTTACGCTTCTCAGCAATTTGGAAATCCAACTCATCGATAGCTTTTGTGCTTGATTTCATGATTACACGGTCAAGTTCAATACGTCCACCTAAAATAGCCAGTTCAACACTTTGTTTTTCGCGTTTCGCTTGAACAGGTGTATAGTCCGCATTAATTGCGCGGTATCCGGCAGTTGACGGAGTTTTTAATTGAGTGTATGAATAAGTTAATGTGCTCCCACCTGTTCCTGGTGTTACTGCATCATCGAAAGTCAGCGCATCAAGTAAAACCGATCCGCGACGAAAATCGTCGATTACATTCTCGACAATCTTGTCATTTTTGTTAATGTTAGCTTCTGCTAATGTAATAGCCATTTAAGACCACTCCTTTAAAGTTATTTCTTGAAAAATTGTGCTTTCAGCGCATCCTTAGTCGAGTTAATCGTTTTCTCTCCTCCGGAAGTCGCTTTCGGCGGTTCACCACCCACGCGCTTAACAACTGCTGCATTAACCGTTTTGGTCCATAGAGTTTCAAAACTGTCGATATTCGCAAGTGTATCTGCTTCTGTGTCAGTGACAAGGTAGTCAAGCATCTCAACCGGCAAATCCCGCTCGGTTAAAATACCGATTGCTTGTTTTGAGATTTTCTCCCGTTCACGCTCAGCTTCCAATGCTGCGATTTTATCTTGCGCTTCTTTAAGTGCCAAATCTTTCTTTTGGTCCTCGTTAAGCCCTGCAAGGTCTTTTTCGCGTTGCTTTTCAGCTGCTAACTCAGCTTTGGCTTTGTCGTAGCCAGCTTTCTCTGCTTTCGCTTTTTCGGCTGCTACAGCACTGTTCAGCTGGTCGCGGGTAAACGTCTTATCAGTTTTATCGTCAGCACCCTTATTATCATCATTATCTTGCGACTGTTTGCCATCTGCGCCTGTATCAGCGTCTTGGCTTCCTCCATTGTCGCCACCCTGGTCTGCTGCGAAAAGCTGCAAGTTCATTTTCAATCGTGTTAGTTTCTCTAACATATAAATCTCTCCTTTTTACGCCTTATGGGCAATTTCGCAGTTTAACGGGTTGCCCCCCAAATCTATGCTATCGATTGACCTTTGAGCCAATCGTTATAGCTCATTGAACGAATATTTTTGGCACGACTGCCTGGCATTTTCATTACCCGCATCTCAGGTAAATCAACTAATGGCTTCACGACCGGAAGAGTTACTGTTCGGCAATAGCCATGAAACGGTGGAGCATTCACACCAACCTCTCGCTTAGAAACCGGAAAAACAGAATTATCCATATCTCTACATTTTTGCGATGTTTTGCTATCTAGCGTTGCAAGGTTCTCGTATTCTTCAACGCTGAACTCTTTATACGCATTCTGAGCTGCCTCATCCGCAAATAGAGTTGTTTCAGTAATAAGCAGGCGTTTAGCATTACTCTTACTGGTGTTAAATGCCTTTGATAGCTCGCCTGCCATCGCATCTACATTTTTTCCGCCGGCCATAATGTTATTTAATGCTGAGTTAATCTTTTTAGTCAGCCTCCCGGCATGATCATCGCCCCAAATACGAGTGCTGTAGTTTTTTCCAAACGCTTTTGTTTGCATAACACTGTCAAGCATCTCGTCGGTCAGCTTCGCGTACTGAAACATTTTTCCATAAGTTTGGTGAAACCCGTAAATGTTCCAGTAATAGCTGTCCTTATATGTTTCGCGAAGCATAGCCTCGATGTTTCTCTCAATATTGCCGTATCTCTTCACAAGTTTTAGAGAAACCTGTGTACGCAACATATCAAGCCGGGTAATCCGTATTTTGATACTAATTCGATCTAAAATTTGCTTCTGTCTAAGGTACGCAGCCTCAGTTGCAAAGTTCTCTCTAAGTGAAAGAGCTTTGAACTCTTCAAGCGAAAGGTTAAACATCTCCATTTCCTTGTCAGATAGCTGCTTATAGGCTTCCGCCTTTGTGATACCGTTCTCGGTACTGTAGCGGGAATAAAATGACTCAATCTCTTTAGTGATATCGTCATGCAAGAGCTCAAGCTCAGCATTATTCTTTTTGTTTGTTGCCTGAGCTTTCTTGTTGTTTATCTGCTCCAGTTCCAGGGTTCTCTGCTGCCAGTACCTTTTGGTCTTGGTTTTGGTCCACATACTCATCAGGACTGTCCTCCTCTTCTTCCTGTTTAGCGTCGATTTCTGCTTGTGCGTCATCGACAAAGCTCAACAGGCTTAATAAGGTATCAAGTGGTAAATACGGCTCCAAGGCATTTATCAGATTTGCCGTTTCGATATCATTAGCTGGAATATTAAAAGTGAAATCGACTTTGATGTAGTTTTCATCGTAGAGTGTTTTCTCAGTAATATTCATTAATGCCGCAGTACAAGCAATACGTTCGCGTAGGAATACCTCAAAGTGCCTTGCTGCGCGTGAAACGATTGATTTTAAGCCAATGAGTTTATACCCCATAGCGACGCCGCTCGAATTACCGGCAAAGTTCTCATCAGAAGTATCCGGTACCATTGAAACCTTGTGGATGTACATATCCAGTCGCTTTTTAAATTCTTCGGAGGCACTACCGCCGTCGCCTTTTTCGATAAATCCTGCTTTCATACCATCAGGAAGTTGTAGAGCTCTTGCTTCCATCATTTGCTCTAGATCCTCTTGGGTCATACCTTGGCCGCCCTCGATATAGAAAAGGGCATCAGCTAGATACTCAAAATTGTTCAGAGTCGTTGTCTGCATTTGGTTATTAGCCTCAATAGGTGAAAGCACTGGCTCGAACACGCTACGTCTCCGAGTGTTGTTTTTACACTCCCGCATTCGTAACTTACCTTTGAACGGATTTGGTCTTGTGTAAGTCTCATCGAGAGTAATTTTCTGCTTTTTAAGAACGTATCGCTCTTCTTTCTCGTAATCGCAGAAGAATAGCTCGCCATTACCCTTATCATTCCGGGTATAACGAATGCCGTACAGTGGTTTCTGTTCCACGGTATCGTCATATACAAGAAAAGCGGTCTGTGGATCAAGCGGGACATATCGGTGTACGACCTCACTATCTCCAAACTCGTTACTAGCCCAGCTCAATTCAAAAGCAGTACCATAAGCCGCTGCATAAGTTGCGATATCTTCATTGACGATATCGTCCTCATTCAGCACGGCCAACCGTTGAACCATCTCAAGCAGTTTGTTCTGAGCTGCTTTTTTCTCTGAAAGGCTGTATGCAACTGGGCTACTCATGTAAAAACTTGTTTGAGTATTAGTCAACAACTCCGGATAGTTGATAATAACAACACTATCCGATTGGCTTGAACCAGTTGTTCCTGAGTCGATTATTGAGCCGCCATCAAGATACTCCTTGAGTTGCTTGAAACGTTCAGCGTTTCCCGCTTCATGTTCTTTGAGCCAATCCTCAATTACTTTAGGGGTAACCATTGTATCAGCTGATGTAATAATCGGCTTAAATTGCTTTATCTTCACATTTATAGATCGCATCTGCTAATATCTCCTTTTCAAAATAGATTTTTTGTTGAACACTGTAGCTTTTGGCGCCGGGATGATGAAATCCTCAACGGCATAGCGCACAGCATCAGGTATATGGTTAAAGTCGTCAACAGGCTTGTTGATAACTTTCTCAAATTTATCTTTATCCCAGCTATAATTGCTGAACTCGGTAATTGCGTTGACACAAATTGGATGTATCCATATTTTGAAGTCTTGCAGGAACTGAATACCATTGAGTATTGAGTCTTTACCTTTCCGGGCACCTTTGATACGGTTTAGGCCCGAACGCCTCAGTTCTTCAATACTCTTAGGCTCAGCACTGTCCGCAGTAATTTGCTCTTTTGTGTACCCCATGGACTCAATCGCTGAGTATATCTCACTGTTAAGCATTCCCTTTTGGTACATCTCATCAAATATCCATATCTGCTTGCTATCAAGGTCAATAACCAAGATTGCAAAAGCACTTGGGTCATTGGTGTATCCGAAATCCAGTCCCGCTACTACTTTAGCGTTTGGATATTCTTTGAGTATCTCCCGATAATCAAAGGTTTTCTCCTCCCAGTTCTCGAATATTAATCCATCTACAATACCCCAATTCCCTAATCCAGCAACTTGATACCTGCGTGGGTTATTCTTCTTCATACGTTCAAATACGCGTAAATCAGCCTCGTCCAGGAACTCATTACAAAGATAATTAGTGGTGATCGCCATCACATCAGGATCCTCAACATCGAAAAATCGTGCTTTAATCCAGTGTCGCTCATTCCAGGGGTTCATGGTAATAGTAATCTGTTTGAACACTTCACCCTCACCACGGATAGACTCATCAATTTTGTCAAAGTCTTCCTCGCTTAGAATTTCGTAACCCTCTTCAATCCATAACCAGCACAGCTGTCCTATAGGTACAGATATTGAGGTTACTTTTAGCGGGTCATCCAAACCACGGAACAATATCTTTTGCCCGGTATGTATATTGGTAGCTTCCAATGGGCTCACTGTAAAAGTCCACTCGGCGTCAAGCTTTAATCGACGTGCTGCCCAAATTAAATCACTGTAGCAGCTATCTTTAAGTGTCCTAAACGTTTTCCGAATAACTAAGAGGTTTGCTGTAGGGTATTCTTTAAGCCGGAGTATTTGGTTCAATGCTGTAGTTTTGGATTTCTTAGAAGCCCTCGAGCCTTTTGCTACCCGGTACCGGCCTTTATATTTCCAAAAGCGACCGTAACCTTTACCAACAATCTCCGTGAGCTTGATTTCAGTCTCTTTAGTCGTCGGGGAGATCATTAACAATCACCACCGTGCCCTTAACATCCTGCTCAACACGGTCCGTATATAGCGCGTAGCCTTTCCCTAATAATTCGGCTGCTTTATTCCTATCTGACATTCTAGGCTTAACCTCGATAATTTCTGTGCGTTCAGTGATAATCATGCCGCCACCTTTTTGGAAAGTCTTGTCTTGCAGTTTGGTTACCTGCTCCTCAAGCTCTTCGCCACGCATCACTCTAGTTAAGTACTCCCGTATCTCGACAGCATCAGCAATCCTCTCTGATTGCATCTTCTCAAGTTGTTCCTGGATATATTCCTGAACCTCGGGACGATCTAAAACCAAATATCCTTGCTTACGTGCATTCTTTGGCGCATAACCGGCAAATAGTGCAGCCTCTTCTTGACTACAGTCGCCAGCCAGCCATCTGTCTGCCAGCTTCTTATGCTGTTCTTTGATTTTAGCCACTCTGCACACCTCCCTGCGTATTTGGCTATTAAAAAAGACCCACTCTCGTAGGTCTTTTGTATGTAATTCTGTACAATACTATATTATCACTTTATTTGTAGTCATTCGTAGGCATATTTTTTGATTTATCAGCTATTTTTTTCATCGCTCTACGCTTCTTACGATAGATGTCCTGTTTAGAAATATCCAGTAATTGCATTGTTTCCGTGCTTATTTGCGCAAGAGTTTTACGATTTGAGTAAAAATGGAATAATATGGCCCAGTCAATATTGTCGTCCAAAAGATTTATTAATTTGAGAAAATCTCTACTTGGTGCCAACAATTTCTCCTGTTTTTCTTCCAAATCCACTATTTCATTGCCAATGCTTTGCAAACTTTTACTATCATATTGGCGTAAAGTCTTCTCGCTTGATTGTGCATAATACAAGCGGGACCGCATTTTCTCAAGCTGCGCACCTATTTTCAAAGCCTCACCCATTCGGCTGCGCTCTGTTTCCATCACCGCTTTAACTTCTTCGTATGTCATTATCCCACTCTCCAAACAATTACACACTCGGGCTCGCTTTCAGCTACGCGTTTACTCTCAGTGATTTTGTGATCACCGAAGATATCTTTCCGCTTCATCCGGTAGTAAGTACTTCTCTTAATGCACACGTTCCCGTATTGATTGTATGTGGCGGTTGCCAATTCAACAACTGAGGGCTCGCGCGGTGCTAACACTTTTTTTTGTTTTGTTTGCATCCGAAAAGACTCTTCGCCTGGAAACTCCAATCCTAAACTGTTAGCCAATTTCTCTACAGTTGATAACCCCGGAGAGCTAGAACTGTACCAAATCGATGAAAGAAATGGGGCGGAAAAGTCTTTTGCAAAAGCCTCAACAAACTGCTGCAGTTTATATCTTCGCTTTAGCTCAAATAATACCTCCCCGTGCCAGTAATTATTTAACTTAACTTTATTAATCACTTGAGCCATTTATACCGCCTCCTTTATTCGTTTTTTGACTGCTTCAATGAGTTGCTGCTGGTTAATGTCTTTATTTTCAAGGGCAGTTAATACATCCTCGTCAATAGTATCCTTGGCAACAATATGATTGATTATAACCGTTTCTTTTTGGCCTTGACGCCACAAACGGGCGTTTGCCTGTTGGTATAGCTCCAGGCTCCAATTAAGCCCAAACCAAACAATTATATTGCCTCCTGATTGCAGATTTAATCCGTGCCCCATACTAGCTGGGTGGACCAATAATAATTGTATATCTCCATTGTTCCATCTAGCGATATCATCATCACTATCCAAGGTACATGGTTCCATCTTGTCAAAATATTTCCTAAGCTTCATCAAATCATGCTGATAATTGTAGAACACCATGACCGGCTGACCTTGTGCCTCTTCGATAATCTCTTCTAATGCCTTAAGTTTTTCATCATGAATATCAATAACGTTCTTCTCATCATCATACACAGCCCCATTGGCAAACTGCAGCAGTTTGTTTCTTGCTGCCGCCGCTGCTAAAGCGACTATATCCGCATTATCAACCTGTAATATCTGATTGCGTTCAAACTCTTTATATTGCTGCATAGTCTTATCCGGTAAATCAATGCGGATATAGTTATCTATTCGCTCAGGCATATCCAACCAATCAACTGCCTCCATACTGATACACAACGGCTCAATCTTTTTATGGATCGCTTTATCTGCATCTGGCCGCAGCCCCCACTTGTATACAATATGACCGTTCTGCTTAATCGGAGTGAAGTATCTTTCTCGATATCCGGTTATAGTCTTACCTAAAGCCTCACCTCTATCAAGCAGATAGATTTGCGGCCAAAGGTCAAGCAGCCCGTTGGGTGCCGGCGTTCCAGTCAATCCAACAACACGTTTGCTTAATGGACGTACTTTTCGCAATGATTTAAACCTCTGAGATTTTGCACTCTTAAAGCTTGAAAGTTCATCAATTACAACCATATCAAAATCCCAGTCCTGTCCTAATTCATTAACTAACCATGTGACATTTTCTCGATTAATTATATATAAATCGGCTTTTTTTCGGATAGCCGCTTGTCTCTCCTTAACTGTTCCGATTATTTTGGACACAGTGAAATCTAAATGGTCCCATTTATTTATCTCATCAGTCCAGGTATTTTTTGCCACCCGCAGCGGGGCAATGATTAACACTTTTCGGACACTGAAATAATCGTACATCAGCTCATCAATTGCTGTAAGGGTTGTAACGGTTTTCCCTAATTCATAAACCCATATCTAAAAATAGCCCTGCTTGATTATTGTCTAAAATATGATCTAGTGCTATTTGCTGATATGGGTGTGGTTTAAATTCCATTACTTACCACCTCCCGATTTTGCTTTGTCCAATTGTGCATGATGTCTTGCGTGTTCTTCTTGAGAAGAAAACACCATTAAGTTACTTGGATCATTATTCCTCTTATTTTCATCAATATGATGCACTACTTCGCCAGGGTTAAGTGGTCGACCTAGCATTTTTTCAGCAATAACTCGATGTTCGTGTCTACCGTGGAATTTCGTGTATGTTTTTCCTTGTCCTGTTCCAAGCTTTGCATTTCGTAATTTTGTTCGCTCGGATTGAGTCATGCCACCAGGTTGGTTGACACGTTTTGAAAGATTGTCCTCCCCCATTTGGGCTCGGCGACATTCTTGACTACAAAAAGTACGATTGCCTCTTGGCTTACCTGGGTAACCCTCAAAAGCTATCCCACAGCGAAAACAAACTCTCGTTCTGTCATATATTCGTCTCATTTACATCGCCTCCAACTTCTCAATGAAATAATCTATTTTTGTTTTTGTATTCAACACCAAGGCGCAACAGCCTTGCTGATTAATTTGATTAATTACATAGTCCTGTAACTTCCGGGTTTTCCCGGTTGGCCGTTTCACTTCAACAAACCAAACTTTGCCCTTATACAAGACTATCCGATCAGGCACCCCGTTATTTCCTGGACTGACCCATTTGTAACAGAGCCCGCCTATATTTCTTACCTGCTTCATAAGGTACTTTTCTATTTGACTCTCAAGCATGGTTGCTACTCACCGTCCGTATATAAGATTGTTGCTGTACGTACAAGGTAACCATTATTATCCGATGTTGTATCTACGTGCAAATCGATTATGTTCTTACCCTTGGTAAATTCATTGATTTCAGCTTCCAGTTTTTTAATGTAGGGGTTAGCCAATATTTTTACTTTCATTTCAAACATCTCTCTTTCAAAATTGTTTGTAACAATGTAACACGCATGCGCGTATGCGCACTCTCATGTGGGTATTAGGCGGAAATATATGCATATTATCTGCCTAATAGGTATTTAATTTAAATAACGTCAAAATATTGTTACATTGTTACAAAATACATTTTCATTATGTATAATATGGGGTTTTAGTGTAACAATTAATTGTTACAAAATGTTACATTGTTACAGCATGTAACAATATATTGTTACACTTACTAAAATTGTTACACCTATTGTTACATTTTATTTATCCTGAAATATCCTCTTTGGACTCCGTACCTTTTGTTAAATCTAACAGACTTTTCACTTCGCTCCCAGCCTTCAATATTATTCAGAATACTGTTAATATCACGAGCTTTCAGGTTGTCGAAATCCCTAAGCTCCCGCTCAAACAATTCACACCATATCTCCATCGCACACACCCGCATACGTTTCTTAACACCAACTAATTTTCCTGTGATACTATCTTCATGACCACTGATATAATCCCTCCGAAGTCCTAGGTTCATATCGTCCCAATTATCCGGCAGCGGCTTCTCAAGGTAGTCCTTTATTAAGCCAATCCGTGGATCATGTTCCATGTGCTCCTGCTGTCTCTCCACAGCTGCATCTGCCACATCACCACTCAGATAAAGCGGGAACCCAGCCTTATAGGCAGCTATTGCCTCCGCCCATACTTGGTCTATCGTGGCATCGTCCAAGTCATCAAAGACACTTTTAGCGCCACCCTCAGATGAAACAACTATCGGCAGAAAGCGTCGGTTTCCAGTACGGTCTCTTAGAAACTCCATATCATTAGTAGTACCGAAGAAAACACACTGGCGTTTATTGGTAGTTACCCGCCGGGCAAAAGCCCGTCTATAGGTATCCTCTTGCTTGCTGATAAAATGCTTAACTGCCTCAACTTCCGCCTTACGCGTAGCTGTAAGCTCAGCCATTTCAATCAACCAAGCGCCATCTAAAGACTCATAGGCCTCTTTCCCGCTTACGGTTGTAATCGTATCGGTGTACCAACCTTTAGACAGCTTCGCAATTAAATGCGATTTACCTAGCCCTTGGGTACCGACCAAAACGGCCATAGTATCAAACTTGGTACCAGGTCTATAAATACGCGCAACTGCTGCAACTAGCATCATCATTGATACTGTCTTAGTATATTCGTCATCAGCTGCGCCAAGATAATCGATGAATATTGAACTTGCTCTTTCGGTTCCATCCCACACAAGAGTATCTAAGTACTCCTTAACCGGATGAAATTGCCGCTCTGCGAAAACTATGTCAGTGGCATCCTGTATCTTCTGCCGTGACTGCATTTCGTAAACCCGCTCAATGTACCAACGAAGTCCGGCGTCATCGGTATCGCTCCAGTATTGCCCTGTAGTTGACCACGGAAGTTTATCAGGACGCTTAACGAGATTGTTTTTAAATGTGTCCATACCAACAATACCATGCTTTAAGTTAGGGTCTTGCGTGATAATCAGCTTGAAGTTCTCAATACATTCAACATACTCACCAGTATAGTTGTCAGTTTTCAACTCTTTAAGCCAACTGTCATCGGTATCCTCTTCTTGGTCATCAACAACATCAAACTCACTTGCAGCACTTGCCAATCGCTCCCGACCAATAGTGAGCTTCACCTCTACATCATTCGACGCAAATTGCCGCATCGCCTTAAAACTCGGCAAACGATTAACCGGAGTATCCGGCTTGCTATCTTCGTCTTGGTCACCGAATAAATGAATGCGGACCAAATCAAAGGCATTGCATAGCTTTCCACCAACCGGGTCGGTTCCATGATTGCTGTAAGCAAACTTATCATCATAGATAACCAGCCCGGCAGCACTTGAGCCATTCACATAGGTATATCGTCCTAGCACATCACAGGCAATATACACATCAGGCAAAAAGGTCTCTATCGCTGCATCAATATCATAGGTTCTGCAAAACGCGCCAATGATGCCATCTTTCTCTAGCGGATCCCCCTGCTTATCGGCGTGGCGCTTTCGGATACCCTCGCTGCGTGATGACTCCGGCCACTCACTGGTATCGCGCCAATCCTTATACTCACCAAGAACAGCATCGGCATCGATAACCGTACCATCTATATGATGGTGAATAAACTCCGCATCACGACTGACACTCGGGTAGTACATCAAGCGGCTTGCCTGATAGGTTGTATCATCAAACCAATCCATGCCAATCTTTTCAGCCAGCTTACGAGCTATCGCTTGATACTCATCGGCATCCACATCCCTATTGAGCGGAGCAACGAGCCGCAGCCGTGCTTTTTTCGCTGTATGGCTGTGGGTCGAATAGATAACACACTCAAAGTCATGGAACAGCTCAAGCGTATCGATGAAATCATTTGGCGCAAAGTCAGCATCCAAAGTCACCAATGAGCGGGATACTACATTTGACTCCAGTCGTCGGCCATTCTTTAAATGTCCACCAACAAAACCGCCAACATCCTTAGCCTCAGCCTGCTGTGTCTTACTCATTTTTTTATATTCAGCAGCAGTCTCTTTTGTTCTGATAACATCAGCCAATTTCTCCACCAGTTCCGGCCAAGTAATGGTCTTATTCTTCCATTTGGTCGATTTCCGGTTTTTACCCTCAGCTATTGTTATCTCGATATTTTTCATCAAGCATCTCTCCTTTCTGTAATTTTATTTGATTTAACGGACTCCCATACTGGCAGTCTGTTCCATCCGTTTCTCAGCTAACTTGATGTAATGGGCCAATTCTAAGTAGACCGTTTCGACTGAGTAGGGCTTATCAGCTGCAATCTTATACGCTAAAGCCAAGATTAAATCATCCTTAGTATATTTCTGATTAGTTGCTACAGGTTTAGGTGCATTAATTGTTGACACTGCTTTAATATATCCGCATGAGCCACTCCAGGGAGTAACACGTTTGTATTTCTCATTACTCACTAGGTTCACCCCAAATCACTCGGCCATCACTGGTCTCAATATAGAGAATATTTGATAATGCACACTTAATTATTTCTAACTTTCTTCGCGCCCCAAAAGGATATCGAAGATGTAAGGTAACTTTCTTGCCACAATCAAAATAAAACAATTCATTCATGTAATTCACTCCTATCCACAAGACTCTGCAAGTTTTTCTCTTTTTGGCATCCAATCAACAAAAGCCATAAAATCTTCAATGCTATTTATTTCATCAAGATTTTTAAGAATACTATCTAAAGTACCGTAAGGTATCCAGTGTAAATGATATTCATATTTTGTAGTATGTACACTAAATTGACCTGGAGCAATATATAGCCAAGGCGGATTTGGGAAAGTTTTAAGTTTCTCAACAATCGGCACAATAGCATTCTTTAACCCCTCACTGACGACACCCTCAGTTTTTTGTAATATCGATAATTCATTAGTAAGCATTATCTCAGCCCTCCAAACTCTAATTTAGCCAGCAACAACTGGCACTGTTCTACGCTGAACATTCCTATGTGAGCCTCTTCTGCTGTGAGCCCCATAGTATCAGCAAGCCACTGATACGCCCCGCCTCTTGTCCAGCCGCCTCGCTTTTGCCAAAGCTTATCAAATTCCTTGTGGCACTTTCTCCGAAGTATACGCAGCTGTTGATTGGCCAGGGTACCGAGTGGGCGACCACCGCGCCCGTGTGTTCCAACGTACGCATCACAGTCAGGACAAGAGTACACATTTGTACCATAGTCAGTGCCATAAAACTCTTTACTCGAAAGAAGTTTCGCCTCGCTGCCACAGTACGGGCAGATTAACCTAAATTTTTGTGTCTCCATTAGGAACAACCTCCTAAAGTAAATAGGCTTAGTATCAATAAGACAAGGGTACAGATACCAGCAATCAATGCCAATACAATTATTACAAGGATAAGTATTGCGCCTACTGATGCTGTCTTATCAACTTTCTTTGAATAAGCCATTAGTACACCTCGCTCTCAATACTAAAGCCGATATCGCACTTAGTAACTCTCGGACAGCAACTTTTAATTCTTTTAGCTGTATTATCGGCACCTATGATTGTTTTGAATATTCTAGGCTGTGCACCTGTCCTTGGGTACCATTTCCCTAAACATTTGCCCACCCCTTTTCCTATTGCATATCCATCAAACTCACCATCTACATAAACCTTGATAACAAACATCGCAAACAACTCCTTTTATTTTTGATAAAATTTGGCTACAAAGCCATCAGCATTAAGCTCTAATCCTGGCGCCCATTTAATCGGCTGTGACATCAGCTCATAGGCTGACGCTAAAACCAAATCAGTCATTTGGTCTTCAACCTCACAGACAACCTCATCATGTACGTGCATGACAATAGGCGACTCGCTTCTATCAATGCGCAGCATCGCAACGCCTAAGCAATCCCGGGCTACAGCTTGGACAATATTCTCGACAAGCTTGCCGCCATACGTCCATTGTGTGGTCCAAATCTTCTTGGTTTGGTCCATACCCATATAGCAAAGTGCCAGCTTATCAAAGTTACCCCGCTTTAGTTCCGGTTTAACATAAGCCAATCGACGGCCACTAGGCAACTGGATAAACAGGATGCCTTTTTCGTAAATGAACGTAATGCCATACTGTATAGTTACTGGCCGGTGCTCACGTACTGCTTTAATTGCAGCAGTTTCTACCGTTTTCCAAAGTTTGACAATATTAGGACTAGATTTGCGCCAGGCGTCAACTAACTCCGGCAGCTCCTCTTCAGGTATGCCCATATCAAGGGCACCCATTGCGATAAGTGCGTGCTTCCCACCTTGGTATCCAAGGGCAAGCTCAGAAACTTTACCTTTTTGCCGTAGATCCTTTGTGACTTCCTCGAGCGGCACCTTGAACATCTGACTAGCAGAAGCTTCATAGATTTTTCCATGACTGGCAAATACATCCTGCCGCCATTTCTCTCCAGCAAGCCAAGCAATCACTCTTGCCTCAATTGCAGAAAAGTCGGCAACTACAAAGCTCTTATCATCAGGGGCAACTATTGCCGTTCTGATTAACTCTGAGAATACCCGGCTCGTACTTGGATATAAAAGCTCTAGCATCTCAAAATCACCATCAACAACAAGCTCTCTCGCTATATCAATATCATCAGAGTTACGAGGCAGATTATGAACCTGTACAATTCTACCCGC
This sequence comes from Culicoidibacter larvae, assembly GCF_005771635.1. GTDB lineage: Bacteria > Bacillota_I > Bacilli_A > Culicoidibacterales > Culicoidibacteraceae > Culicoidibacter > Culicoidibacter larvae. Next base: position 30,014 of record NZ_VBWP01000012.1, read on the forward strand.
CCAGCGGCCAGTCCGGTTAGCACCATAAAATTGGAGGATCCCACGGATACGGTCATCATCACAAGCAGCTCGTTGCATCGCATCATATTTACTAACAGAAGTCTTAGAGAGTTCTTGTCGTATTTCAAGTAGCCGTTTACCGTTACCGCTAATATCTGTACGCTCTAATAACTCAGGAATGGTATCTTTGGTGAGGCTTTTTATTTCGACCCCCTCATGCTTCAAAAACCACCCCTTGAGTTGAGCTAAGCTTTGTGGGTTATCCAATCCGGATATTTCAATGGCCTCAGCTTCCAGCACCGCAACGTGCTCAGTATTGTAATCGACAATATTAGAAACAAGCTGCTGGTCAATAAGTACCCCTCTATCATTAATATGTTGGTCTAATAGCCACAGCTCCCGCTCTGTGTCAGTCATTGGGAAGTTTTTTAGTTTTCGACGTATCGCCCGTTCTGCAATAACATCACCTATGCAATATTCCTTAAAGAGTTCCCACTTTTCAGGATCGTGTTCCGGTAGGTTCCGTGTACGCCCTTGGTTTCTCTTTGTCGGTTTGCAAGGTTTGCAGAAATAGTTAATCAGAGCTTTCCCAGTTTTCAATTTTTGCTGGTCCTCTTCAAGTCTCAAAACTTCACCAACCTTACCAAGAGTGTTTGGCAATCCGAGAATAGACGCCCAAACTGCTGTACAATCCCAAGCATTAGGTGGCAACTTTTGCCCAAAGAAACTAGACAAACAAGTACGTTCAAAGTTAGCATTATAAGCGGTAATAGTAATCCCTTTGGTGATGTCCTCGCTTTGAATATCATGAATAAGAAAAAGGGGAAGTATCTCCCCTTTCGCTAAATCAATAATGCTGACAGGTTCATCGTCATAGGCATAAGCGAGGAGCAGTATTTCAAAACTTTCATGATTAGCATACCGATAAGCCCCAACTTTACGAATGTCAAGCTCACAGTAGGTCTCAATGTCTATGCTTAATTCTCTCCTCATATAATCACCCTAGTCTAATAAATCGTCACTGTCATCAACTGCGCTGAACTCATCCTCAGCCTTAGGAGCTACGCCTCCGAGAGGTTCGCCATCTTTTACTTTCTGAATGTTGTTCAATCCAAAAGCAATACCTTTGCCGCCTTGTGGGTGGTTGTAAGCGTAGATACTCACAGAAACGTTTGCATAGCAGCCGCTATATACTTCTGTTTGGTCCAAAATCGGCTGTACTTTTTTATCTACGATACCAGGCTGATTTTTGCTTTTCGGATTGATAAACATAGTGTTCACATAAGCTTCACCTTTGTCATCAGCTTCATCGTCGCCATCATATAGTGGGCTATTAAACTTAGATGCTGCCGGAGCTTTTCCGCCCCAAATAGTCGGCACTGCTGCGTCATAACATTCTTTTATTGCTTTATTTAGCTTAGCGATGTCTTTCGCATTTACATCCTTATCCATTAATAGAGAGGCGCTATATCGCGGCTCGCCACCATCGATACCTTTCGGCTTCCAAATATTTGCATAGCTCAATCGCACGTTTTGTAAAATAATACTACTCATTATCATCAATCTCCTTTAGTTCTTTAAAATCATTTTGTGCGCTGTTGTATTCAGCACGTTTATCGCTCTCCGGTACAAGAGTAGGAGCACCAGGAGGCTTAACAATTAAATCGCCTACTAACTCGTTAAGCTGCTTTTTACCGACAGCTTTCTCGAGGTTAGTAATACTCAACATATTGCGCTCGTAGATAAGAGCCTCTGCGATACCATTGTCAATAAGTGTCTTAGCAATTTTATCCGGATCAGAGTATTTTCTGTTACTCCGGCCTGCGACCACTTTAAACCCTGGTACTTTAGTCCCGCTGAGTGCTTCCTCAAGCGCATATTTTTCTACAGCAGTGAGCCATTTTCGGATAGTGTCTATCTCACTAATGACCTCCGCTATTTCATCAATAGATACTTTTTCTAAGTTTTTGAACTCGGTTTTAGCAAGCTCCATATTTTTATCATACTGAGCTCGACAGATTGCCTGAGCCTTACAGAAACGGCAGTGGTCCCCCACGCACAAAGGTGCGTCCTCTTCCGTTGTTTTTAAAGCCCCAGGCTTTACAACATTCCCCCCCCACGAGAGTAGGTCCTCGACGCTAATGTCGTATACGGACACATGGTCTCTACGAGGCTGTACGATATGTAAAGAGACGTTTTCAAAATCATAGAGTTGTCCATAATTTTGATAAGCACCCAAGCCGTATAGCATAAGCTGAGGATTTCCTTCCGCAGAGACGAGAACTCCCTCACCGAATTTTAAGTCAATTACATGGAGTACCTTATCCGCTATCAAGATAGCATCTCCGGTACCAAATCCGTCCTCAACCCAGTCTGTATATTTGAGTCTTTCCTCAAACATGATTGTGGGCGGCTCATCACTGCCTGCAGTACTTAGGTTATACATCTCATGCACATAATCAACGAACCGCTGCACATTATCCTTAAAGTCTTTGTTTTTATACTTTTTAAGTAGCGCTGTTTCCTTCTTAGTGAGAGCGGGCTTCTCTCCGAAGAAATCTCTCCGGAGAGTTAGCTCAGCAACAAGGTGTGCTGCCGTGCCCTCTTCTGCATAGGGACTAACTTTATCCGGTCTTCCCGCTTCCATTTGGATACTCCCAGGACAAGCAAGCCATCTTGAAGCCCCACTGGCTGATAGTTTAGCGTGGTCACTCATATAATCACCACCCTACTTATCTGCTAGAGTTTGACCCATCTCATACGCCTCTGCGAAGTTCTCCTCCGGTAAAGACGAAAGTTTAGGTGCATTAAAGTGATCAAGTAAACCGCGAACAGCATCAGAGTCTTTTTTCATTAGCAGCTTTCGCAAGTCAGCAAGAGTGACATCTTGAGCGATTACCTCGCTAGCTTCTTCCGAAGTTTCATCCTCTACCGGTTCAGCATCCGCTATTGTTGCCACCGCTTCTGTAACCGTTTCAGTGATTTCTTTAAATAACCCTGCCGCTTGTTCTTCAAGTGCATTAGGAGTTTCAGCTACTTCATCGGCAGCCAATGAAACAGTAGCCATACACGGCTTATTAAGTTCCACTAGCTCCTGGATTGCACCGACAAGCTCAGGCAATCCCGGTATCTCAACTACTACATTAATTGTATTACTCATGATTGACCTCCTAACCTAAGATAATAACTTCGCCTGCTTCAATTTCTGTAGCAAGTTCAGCTGCTAAATACTCATAAATGCGCTGGATTGCAATTACACGCCACACGCCGCCATCCGCTTCATCCAAGCGAGCCTCAATATTGTTATTCAACCGCAATACGAACTCTGACTCAGGCTGTTCAATTTCCGGGAATGTACGAAACGGTTTAAGCACAACTGGATTAGGCAAGGTTTCATTTTCATACGACACGCCTTTTTTAGCTGTAATTTGTTGAGAGATACCATCATCCTCAACATTTACACCCTCATCCCGTTTTACATTGCCTAAGGCTTGTAAAACCAGTACAGAGTGGTCAGTAGGGACAAATCGGCTACGCAATGCAATTAGGAATGTTTCCAAGTTTAAGAAATATCCAAAATCAGGAGAATAATCCTCAGCAGATGCGTGGACCAGTTTCTCACGTTGTCGTGTTTTTGTATCTAACACACTACGTAATGATACATCGCGTACACCGTCAATCGTGATAACATATTTACTTTCCTCAGCTTCATCGGCTTTGACATACTGCACAATAGCATCCAAGGTACGAACATGGAGACAATCAGCCTCTTGTTTAACAACTGGATAGAGTTTTTTATTGCTGAACTGTTGCCCAGCAACCTCAGTAATTTTTGGTTCTTGGTTTTCCTCGACGTAGTTCATTACGTCATTCAAATTTTTAATGTCTAACATAGTAAAATCCCTCTTTCTTATTTAAATACGTTCTGTGTTGTTGGAGCCTCAAGCATTTTATCTACGGCATCCTGCGCACTTTTCTGTGCATCATATTCCACGGCGATCATTTGGCCGGTAGTCTTATCACGCCCGATACTCATACGGGTAAATGATTGGACTGATGGAGCCAATTTCGGCACGCATTGAATATTAACATTAAGTAAGTCACGGTTTTCATCAGGCTCGAAAATGAGCTTAATTTGAAGTTCCCGCTTTTTCTTCGGGTCAGTATTCGGGTCTGCAATATTCTGCAGCACCTCTTGGAACTGTTCGCCAGCTGCTCCGCCTGCTAACCCATCAAAAGCCATATTCTTATTTTTATCCATTCGTGGCACCTCCCCAGTTATAAATATAAGTTCCGAAACCGGTCTTTTTAACTTTGCCAATTTCCATAAGATAGTCTAAAGCTTCTTGGATTAATTCAGTTGTATAACTGACTCCATCGAGCTCCTCCATTTTATTCTTAATATCCGAAATAGAAGCTGTCGGATAGATGTGTCTCACCGCTTTAAGCGTCGCTTGTTCAACGACAGCACTGTGTATCTTGGTCATTATTGGCCTCCTCTTCTTCACGTAGCCAGCAATAATAGTCTTCACTAGCACGTTGTAATTTAATTGATAAATCATTAATCGTATTAATTTGTAACGCGCTATACTCAGTAAAAGCCAGCGCCTCTAATAATTCAGTTCTCATCTCCATGAAGATTTCTCCATAAAACAGTTGCTGCACCAGTATCTCCTCATTAGTGTACTTAGGTTGATTAAACACTAACGGACTATAGAAATTTCCCATTATTAAGCACCTGCTTCCGCATATCCAACTAATTGGATAAGTTTACGGTCTAACAAGTTGAACCGGAACCCTGCTGCTATTTTCGCTTCTCGAGTCTCAGCAAATACATGATCGGCTAAAGCAAGATTTCTTGCATAGCGCAGCGCTTGTACTGAAAATACTGTATTATCGGTGAAGTAGAAACGGAATGCTTCTTCCCATGTTTTCATATCACAAACACCCCCAAGCCGAGTATGATTGATAGTGCTAACACTGATAGACATACACCAAGCACAACACCAGTGCCGAGATAATTATGGTTTTCCTTAATCCGCTCTGCTGGTGTCAGCTGTTGATTAATCCATTTCATGACCGTGCTCTTTGCTGCAAGCTGTTCCTTATTAGCTGTACAAGTTGCATAGTCTAAAGCGCTAATCGCTTTTTTACGCGTAATCTTATCCATTCATCGCACCACCTTACATTTAGCTAGGATATCTTCTAAAAGTACACTGAGTACCAATCCGCCACGTTTCTGAATAGTTGCCAGCGGCTTATCGATATCAATAATTTTAAAAGTGGTAGCATCAGTCAACCAATCTTGTTCTTTGCTAACTACAGCTAACAGCTGTCCACTTTGGACTTGATAGGTTTTAGCTAGAGTGTTTAACTCAATCACTTGGTCAATCACATTCTTAGCGTGCTCCTCGATTTCCTCAGTTGTCCACTTCTTACCCTCGGTAATAAATGCCATTCCTGAGTAATCTCCATGATGACCATAATCCCACCCAAGTTTTACACAGTCACCAATTCCATCAGGTTCCTGAAAGGTAAATCCCCAGTGGACATTAATAGAGTCTAGATAAGATAAGGCGATACAGTCCTTTGGGACATATATGTATCCACATGGATGTATGCCCATACTTTTTACTTCAAACCGGTACCCACGGTAAACTCCGTCATGTAATACCTCATTAATAAAGGCCTCTTGGTATACCATCTGTTTCATTTTGCAATTCCTCCATAAGCGTGATATAATATCACTGATATAAATTTTGTTTTGCCTCTACTGGTTGCCGCCGGTAGTGGCGTTTTTTGTATTTATGATTTTTCTTAGCTGCATCACTGTTACTTTTTCGTACTTGAGTACCCAATCAACAGGCACCAGTGCCCACGGAAAACTCTCGCTAACATTTTCCTCAACGCTGTCCGCGTATTCCCGCACCCTATTTAGGTAGTTTCGGGCTGTGGATTTCGATGGTGGATTACCATCCCGCTTAGTGAAATGTTTTGTGATGTCAGCTACACCTACATAAATATTTGAAATGTATAGATCGTATAAGTTTTGCGGATCAGCTTTCATGCTTATCACCTCCTTTAAGTTTTTCCAAATATGATATAGAGTTAATCTCTAGTTTGGCTCAAAAAAAATATTATTTACTGGAATAGAGTATAATTCCGAGATAGCCCTCTGCTTTATAGGTGTAACTAATCCTGAATTACTTTCCCATTTTACAAGCGTACCTATTGCAACACCAAGTGCTTTTGATGCTTCAACTAAAGTTAAACCCGCGTTTACTCGAGCAGCTTTCAAAGAAATTTTCAATGCCGTTTCGGCTTGGTTTTCCATGTTATCACCTCCTGATGACTAAACTATACTAGAGTTTATCTCTTGTGTCAAGCAAAAAATATAAAATAACTCTACTTTTTTGATAAAAACGTTGATTTTACTAGAGTTTTATTCTAAAATAGTATAGAGGTGATTTTGTATGTCTGATACAAATATTCAAGATATAATAAGCAAAAATCTTATCCGATTAATGGAAATATACGGAATTAATCAAGCTCAATTAGCTGAAATTGCTGGTGTAAGCGAATCTGCAGTAGGAAAATGGATTTTAAAAAGAAACGCCCCGCGTATGGGCGCTATACAAAAAATTGCAGACCATTTTAATATGCCTACTTCATACTTGCTGCATGAAACTAGCCCGCTTGTTGAGTTTGACAACTTGGAAAAGGAAGCCGAAAAAGTAATCCAGTTTCCCGAAACTTTTACAGTTGGCATCGCTGACACCGCCCGTAAATATTTAAGACACATGGGTGTAGTTGCATTTAGTGGCCGCGATTATACAACGCGTTCTGATGAGGAAGTAGTAAAAATGGCCAACTTTATTCGGCAGCAAGAGTTAAATATGCAACAGTCATTTAACACTCTATTTGGCGATGATGACCAATAAATGTCTCACTTGGGTCTTTTGTGATAATAATCCAGTGCTACAATGTTAGTCAACAGGAGGTTGTTGAATGATAGAGAAAATTTATGATATGGTCGGATCCTATGATGTTTGTGATATAGCTAACCGATTTGGTATTACTATAACTGAAGTCCATCCGAGCTTACTTTCTGAGCTCGGTATGATTATTCCAAAACTACGCACCGTTTACGTCAGAGAGGATTTAAGCCCGAACTTATTTGAGTACACTGTAGCTCATGAGTTAGGTCACTTCTTTTTGCACGGACACTTAGTAAATAATGAACTATACTTTTCTGGTTTTAAAGGTAAGCTAGAGAAAGAGGCTAATGATTTTGCTATAGCTTTAGTAGCAAAACATCACAGTATACCTGAGAAGCAAGTGAAATTTTACCTAAACGATACCTTTCCATTTTTAAAATTGGCATAAAAAAAATAAGCATCTCTGCTTATTTCAAAACTAATTTATTACTTGGTACATATTGTTTAAGGTCCTTAACCATACCATCGAGATGGTCGCTCACTGACTTCAATTTTGTATCAACTCTAAATGCTATTTCTTCCACGCCGTCATCTTTTGGGGCAATAGTAAATATCGCGTTAGTTAACTTATTACCTTTGGCTTTATTACCCGTTCCGCTTATCGCCCCAACTACAGCACCTAAGCCACCAAAAAGCACACCTCCAACTAAGGCTCTTCCTAATACGCTTTTATTTTTCAAATAAGTTTGATCATCAATGTCTACTATGCAAGAAACATACTCAATTTCATCCCAAGCCATAGAGATTGTGGTTAGCGGTTTTGTTGTCGAGTATACATATATACCATTTTGGCATAGAGCAAAACCTATACTTTGCGACAAGTTTGGATATCCGCCCACAAGTGAAGCAGGTACTATCTTCCTAACTTTCAATTCCTTACTGATTTTTTTTGATTTTTTCTTATCATCAATAATTACTTCCATAAATATAACCCTCTCTTTCTCTCTCATCGATTTAAACCAATTATACAATAAAAAACACACCGCGGCAACGGTGTGCTAGAAAGTGATATAATACCACTAAATCCAATAAGTATTATATCATGTTTCTTTATTCAATGAAAGGACACGATACAATATGAAACTGATCTATGATGAAATTTCAGAATTAAATATTAAACGTTATGAGGAGCCTAGTGACAACGGAAAAGTTGTATACTATAATGGCTTTTATAGAGTTAAAAATATTAAGACCCGAAAGTGGGAAAATAAACGCATCCGAGGCAAAAGAAAACGTCTAACAAAAAAGCAAATCCGTGAGATTTTCACAGAGATATATCTACTGTTTGAGCAATACGGCATTATTGACGAAAAGGATAAGCCAGGATTTGATAATCCCGCTGAGCAGATACTTTTTGATACAATGTGTGATGAGTTTCTAAAACATTACAAGCAACTTGTTCAGCCATCATCTTACTTGCGAGTTAAGCGACACGCTGAGATTGTAAAAGAGGAATTCGGCAACGAGGATATGCGCTACATATCAGGCAACAGGCTCGAGAGCTATTACTATAGCCTACAGTCAGGTGAAAACGAGAAGCAGCATAAATATAGCTACTCAGAGGTATCAGGTCGGCATTTCGTAATAAAGTCCACATTTAAAAGAGCACGTCAATATCACGGCCTCCAAAATAACCCCTGCGAGTTTGCCATCCCGAAGAGAACTATGAACGACAAACTTAGACAGATAGAGGGCTCTAAGAAACACTGGACCATTGAGGAAGTAAATAAAGTAGTTGCAGCCATTGATAAAGAGATTGAAACTACTAAGAAAGATATTCACAAGGGTAAATATTGGTATAACCGGTATATACGCGCATTAAGAAATAAAGTAATCATCTGTACCACTATTTGGGCAGCTACAAGAAAGGGCGAGCTACTCGTATTTAAAGACAGCTCACTCAAGTATGACAAGAAAGAGTCAATGTATTACCTATATTTTGCCGGCACACAGACCGAAACCGAAGAGGGCTACGTTTTCAAGGACGGAACCAAAACGGGCGATACAGGCAAAATTTATATACATGACAGCCTCGCTGAGACTATACTAGCCCTCATAGATGAACATAAAAAGCTCTATGGTTACGATCCGGATAGATTTGATATGGCGAGCACATACGGAAAAGCCCTATCGCGGAACCAGGTGAATAGAATTTTTGAACGATACGCAACAGCAGCCGGAGTCCACTACATCCCACCACATAAAGGGCGCCGCAGCCACGGTTCTATCCTGATAAACAGTGACCAAGAATGGACTCTTGAGGAGATACAAGAACGGCTGCGCCACTCTTCGTCAGAGACAACTAGAAAATACTACATCGAGATATATGACTCTACCCGAGCAAAGTCAGCTAAGAAGATAAATAAATTACCACTATAAAATTGGCGGTAGATTTGGCGGTATTCTTGGAAAAAAGTATCATAAAACTATTGGCGACTTTTAGCAATTAGTGTGTATTATTAATGGTTTTCGGCGATTTTTAGTACTTCTTACTTGGAAAGTACTAAGTCCTGTCATCCGCACCA
>NZ_VBWP01000013.1 GCF_005771635.1 Culicoidibacter larvae
TCATATATGCGTAGCAAAGATGAATGTACAGATAAGACAGAAATCATTTTAACAAACTATGAAGTGCAAATGCAGCTAGACCTGGCAATTTGATGCGTAAACAAAAATTGTCCAATATATTTGTGATGAAAGGAATGAATTACAATGAAAATAAAATTAGTATTTTTTTATGAAACAACAGAAGGAATTAATAGGAATGAACCAGCAAAGATTGAAGGAATTGATCATATGACAATTGCAGATCTTGAGGCTCACTTGGAAGGAGGTCTACTCGATATTGTTGTTCGTAGATTGGGTAATCAAGGTGAGTTTGTCCGTCTGATTGATGAAGAAGAGTATTTGTACAGAAAAAGTAAGATTGAAGGTAAATTAAACTAATATGGACATGGCTCTAGAATGCAATGTGATGGGTGATTACCCACAAAATCAAAGTTCGATGCCTTCTAGCGACTCTATAATAAGCTAAGATAGTAATTATTAGGCGATATTCCTCAATTACGTTGAGAAATGACTTTGATCAGAGCATTTATACAATAATAATAAAAATAATTATCCTGGTTGACATTGACTACAATTGTAGTATAATTAAATTATCAAATAATTATGAGGTGATTATTATGGCAGTTGTTAGTGTTAGAATGGATGACAAACAAAAAGAGCTATATAAAAAATATGCAGAGCTTCAAGGGCAAACAATGAGTGACTTTATTAATCAGATTGTTTTCTCATATATTGAGGATGAATACGATGCAGCGCTTGCCGATAAAGCTTACGAAGAGTATCAAAAAGATCCAAAAACGTATTCCCATGAAGAAATGATGAAAAAGTATGGACTCTAAACAATACAAGCTTCGATACACGAAGCAATTTGAGAAGCAATTAAGTAAACTTGATAAGTCAACTGCAACTATTATTGTAAAATGGCTCGACTTACATATCGATGGTACAGATAGTCCGCGGTTGCAAGGAAAGGCATTAAAAGGTAGAGTAGAAGGAACATGGCGCTACCGAGTTGGCCAATACCGGGTTATTGTCAAATTTGTAGATGAAGAGCTACTTATCTTGGCGCTGCAAGTAGCGCACCGAAAAGAAGTATACAGATAAGTGATGAGGATTACTAAAAGAGAGAGGATATTTATGGAAAAGAAATTACGGAACTGGACAAATGCGATGTGTTTAGTTGGTATTACAATATCAATAGTATCAATGTCTATGATATACATACCAGGCTTTACACTGCGATTTATTCAAACTTCGCTTGCTGCAAGTGGCGTTACACTGGCAGTTAGTAGCCTATTATTGAAATTATTTGTTATTGACAACAAACAGAAGTCGATTGAAGAAGAATTTTAAGCGAGGAGTGAGCAGCAATGCAGAAAATTAAAGATATGAAGAAACAAACAAAAATAATTATCGGAGTAGTTGCGGTTGTAGCAATTAGTTTAATCGCTGCCGGCGGTGCATATGGATATAACCAGTTTGCTATCTACACAGCACAACAAGAGTTAAACACACAGTATAAAGCACAAGCACAAATTCTCCAGGATAAACAAGATGAGCTTGCAACGCTCATTGCTGATAATACTAAAACCGTCAATGAATTGGAGTACCTAAATGCTGATGAGAAACAACAAGTTATAGACACCTTGAAAGTTGATGCTCCAATAGTTGTAATTATGACTACTGTTGACACAACGAACTATACAGATGCTGATGTGGCAGAAATGACAGCGCAAATTGATACAGTACAAAAACATTTGGACACTCTTCAAGGTGAAGAATCTCCATTTACAACAAAGCTCGCAGAAACTCAAAAAACAGCATTAACTAATATAGTAAACAGCAAATCTGGTGAACTCCAAAACCAATATAGCGAGGATCATCAAAAACATGTAGCCGAGCAAAAGAAAATTGTTACTGATTTAATTGCAGCTGGCAAATATGATGAAGCATGGTCTAATATGAACATTGTGAGTGAAGCTTATGCGAATGCTGACCAATGGACGAGAAATAATATGCCGGCAACTCCAAGTGGAACTGGTACATATAATGGTGGAACTGTTACTTCAAACGATGATAACGGCACTGGTGGTGGCGGAACTACACAAGGTGGTGGAGGAGCCGGTCCGGTTTGTCGAATTGAAATTCGAGTTAAAACTGAAACAATTACACTACCTAACGGCGAAACAGCAACATCTAACATCGAGTATCCTGTTAAAGTATGTAACTAAAAGGAAATCTAAAAGCACAGTTTTGTGCTTTTTTTATTTGGAGTGATTTTTATGATTTTTAATTGCCGTTCACCGGCTACAATTTAATACAGTTAAATATAAAAGCAGTCATAGGTGTATGGCTGCTTTTTAAATTTTAGAATATCTATTTATAAAGGAGAATAAACATGAAGAAGTTTATCAAAATAACAACTACATTTATTTTTGTAATGTTAGTTGCTACAAGTACAATTCATCCAGTTTTCGCAACAAGTGAAAACAATCAAACCCTAGATAATTCAGTAGAAAATACCTCTACTGAAAACAATGCAAGTACTGAAATAGAGACTATTCAGTCTGATGAAAGCTCAACAAATGAAAATACATCGAATCAGCAATTATATAGTCGTCATGTTACCTATCAAATGGGTGATTATGATATTTTGGTACCATATAATGGAGTAATGACTCATCCAAAAGATATTGAGGGATTTGTTTATAATGATGGGCAATATCCACAATATCCAAAAGGGTGGCTTAATGCTGTGACTGAGAAGCTTAATGCCGACTTGCAAAATAGTCGCTCTAAAGGTATGTTACGATCATCTGTACGTATGTATGAACAAATTGGTTATGTAGATGGTAATGGATATCGTACATTTATCAATCACTTGGAAGTTGATAACGAGACGGCATTTTGTTCACAACGAGCAAAGGATCCAGCATCATATTCAGATAATTACAGCACCCCAACCGCATCACAAAATATAAAAATGAATGATGCATTATATATTGCATTTGAAGATGCCTATGGATTAATGGGAAATTCTGATTTTTCTTATCGATTCGGAATTGCACAAGCAGCTGTATGGAACACAGAAGGAACACTTGAGTACTGGGCAGGAGTAACAATTCATGGATATGGTGACGTGTCTAGTAAATATCGCCAGGTTATTGATAAGATTGAAGCACGTTGGGCTGGTGAACGGAGTCTTGATTTTACGAAAAAACAATTGACTTCAAGTTTTGACCCAATAACTAAAACAATTACAACAGAATCTTTTAAAATTACGGATACCTCTTTTAAAGCAGATGCAACCTTGAGTTTACCAAATGGTTACTATGTAACTAAAGTTGGAGAAAATGTTGCGTTATCAAAAATTTCTAAAGGAAATGAATATGTTATTCGTACAGAAAACTTAGTAGCTAATGAACAAATCAATCTATCAAGTTCGATTACTTTAGATAATCCAAAGGCTAATATTTTTAATCCACCAGTTGGATATGAGGAACTCCAAGCAATGATTGTTTTCAAAATGAATGATCCACGTAATATTACTGCGAACCTAACTGCAGATATTGCACCAGCATACATTGCGGTAGGTGGTTATAAAACGACTGAGGATGCAGAATTTAAGGTATTACCTGGAGTGACTTATGGCTTATACCAAGCCGACGGACGAGAGCTTGATGTAGTTGTTACTGATGAAAACGGTAAATTTTTAACCGGAAAGGTTGCAGCATCACTTTATGGTAGTGGCGCATACTTGCGTGAAATCAAAACGGCCGATGATGCAACTTACGCGTTAGACTATCAAAAGTTTGTTTTACCGGATTTATCAGATCCTGCCGTTGCAGCTAAAATTATTGATGGTGTATATTATGTCAATGAGAATCAAAACATTATCAATGAGTATAATGAAATTGGAGACTTAACGATTGCTAAAGTTGATAGTGTGACTGGTGAGCCGCTGGCGGATGCTCAGTTTGAAGTAACACGTGTCAGTGGTGAGGCTTGTCCAGAAGAAACGCTAACTACTGATAACAACAGTTCGGATAATAATGTTGCAGCATCAGTTGATTGTCAATTTACCCGAGTGTATACAACGGATACTACCGGATATGCGGTTATTCCGGAAACAGATTTAACAAGCTATAAATATGGTGAGTATCAAGTGAAGGAATTAGTAGCGCCAGGCGGATATACGCTAAGTGATGAGATTGTAACGTTCAATATTGATTCGGATCAGAAGATCATTCATATTACGTTTGAGAATGATAAAATTGAAGAACTTGCGGTAACTGGCGAGGGTAATTTTGAAGCACTCGTTGGTGGGTTGGCCTTAATTGCGATTACCGGTGGAGTCATTCTAATTAGTAGAAGCAAGAAAGGCCGTAAAGGTACCGCAACGCTTGCGATTGCTTTATTAATCGGTGCTGGGGTATTTGCAACAAGCGGAACTCAAGTATTTGCGACGACAACCGATAATAATGAAGTTGAAGTCATTCAAGAGGCTGATACTATTCAAGAAGCAAGTGGTATCGCAAAACAATTTGCTAACCGCGCAGCAGGAGATGAAGATTTTATCAACCCACTGGATCCATCGGTAACTGTACCAACTGATCCAATTCCAGAAGTTGCGCCACCTCCGGTTGAGGAGAATATTGTAGCTGAAGGCAACAATAGCGGTGGCGAGTCGACGGGATCTACCGGCAGTGGAAATACATCAACAAGTACGAGTTCAGAAGATGAGCCACTTACTTGGTATGATGGACCATTAACAAATACTGGACAATATACTGTTGTAGGCCTTGTTGTAGGGGCTCTTCTCGCCATTACGGGAGTAATCTACTTTATTCTTAAAAAGAAAGCAAATAAATCGGATCAAGTGTAAACTTGATCCTTTTTTATACTATGAGTTGGAGTAGGAAGCAAGAAACTTAAAAATACACTGGAGGTGAGTAAGATGTATGCCTATAAAAAGGAAAATCAACATCAGATTCAATTAGTGAGTAGTGGCAGTGAAGCAACGCTTCGTCATGCCTTTCGCTATGCATTAGTGATTGAGGAGGTAACGGATCTTGAATATATCCCAAGTGGATATTGTTTCTTATCAAAACGGTTACTACCACAAGAACAAATACTACCTATGAAAAAACAAGGAGGAAAAGGAGTACAAAGTATATGAGTCTATTTAGAAAAAAACAAAGTCAAAAAGATACGCCAAAGCCCAAAAAGAGCGGCTTCAATTTTAAAAAACTTGGCCGCCGGATCGCGCTTACTCTCGTTATTTTGGCACTTGGCTTTTCATTGTATGGTAATTTGCGGATCAATAGTGCGATCCGTTCCATGCAAGAAGCAGGGGAGGCACAAACAACAACGATTGATGCCGGTAGTGAAGTCGTTGGCCGCAATGTGTTGCTATCAATGATGAATGTAGATCCAAATAATTCGGAAATGGTCAAGACCAGACAAACCTTTTTAACCGGTGTTGTTGCACCGGCATATTTGGACGCGTATTTACCGCTGCCAAAGAGTGTGCAACAAGTCACTGAAATTTCAGTGATTAAAACGGATATCTTTGCCGATACCGTGTACCGGGTGACGTATAACGTCAGTTATGATGTCAATGAAGAACATTTCTCAACATATATGGCGCTATTGATCCAGGCGGAGAATTTCAATTATAAAGTTGTTTCAGATCCGCAAGTCATTGGCCAGGGTGAAATGGGAACGCTTTATGAACAGCCATTTAATGACACCTTGAATAGTGATTTAAAAGAAACAGTTAAAAAACATTTAACTGTCTTTTTTGAAGCATACTTTGGACATGATACAAGCGCGCTTGATGTCTTGTCTACGGGAATTAAACCGGCCTATGGCAATTATACTTTCCGTTCACTTGGTACTATTCAAGTTGATGAGAAGGCAGAGAAAATTAAAGTTGTTGTGTATGCTGAAGAACAATCAAGTGGTCAGCAGCTACGCATGACCTATACTTTAGAATACAAAACACAGGAATCAGGAATCCTGATTACCAAAATAGATTAAGGAGGCATATTATTATGCAAATGTTTGATAATTTTATAAATAATATTCGGTATGTACTATCTGGGCTTGTTGGACTGTATGTGGCATGGCACGCTTTTCGTGATTATCGGAAGAAAGATTATGTTGGATTTGTCATTGGTGTGGTTATAGGTGTATTTATCTTATTGCTGCTCATGTGGCCAGAAATTCTAAACCTCTTTTCGGAATTTGGAAAGGCGCTATTCCAATGAGGATTGTACGTGTATATGATTCGGTATGGAAAGTTAAAATTATGGTCTATGCGATTGGGAACATTACCCTTGATCGACCAATCCCACTCTTAGGACTGCTCATATTTATTGTGACATTAGGAATAGAAAGTTTTTTGTTTTTTCAACTTGGCTTATTAAGTCAACTATTAAATATGCCATTGCTAGTGCTTATTTATATATTAATCCCAGTCGGCGCATATATGTATTTACCAAATGCCAACATTGATGGAAAACACATTTTCTTTTTCTTGAAAGATTACATTCGTTTTATGATACGGCCAAAAGTGACTGACGCAAATAAGCGAATCGTTGATGGACCGGTTCACATGGATAATGCTGCCGAAACAATCATCTGGAAGGAGGAGTAACCAATGGAATTTCCAATTAAGGAACTCAGAAATAATATTCTCGTCAATAGTGAAGGTGATGTGTGGTGTTATTACCGCATTGCACCTCAAGATTATGCGTATTTAAGTGAAAATGAAAAGGTTGGGTTTCAACGAAAGCTTGAAACCCTTTTGTATGGGTCATATCAGGCCTATCATTTGTTGCGGATAACCAACACCAAAGACTTAGATACATTTAAACCGCCAATGAATAACAAGAAGCTTTTGCTGGTTGCCGAGTTTGTCTGGGCTAAAATGAAGGAGTTTGCACGCAGCTTTTATCAAGATGGTGTTTTAGAAGAGGGGTTTTATATTGGTGTTCAAATTACACCGGTAGAATCAACTATCAGTGTTATTAAAGATATTTTAAAAGGAGCTGGGAGCTTATTTACTAAAGCGATTCCGGAAATTGATCAAGCGGTGTTGTCTATGGAACGCGAAGTATATAGCTTTTTAAGTAAAATATATAAACCAGATCGACTCAAGCAACGCGAAGTCGGTTATTTAACGAAGCGTAATTACTGGAAAGGGATTCGTTCTGACTTTGATGTTGAGCGCGAAGCGAGTACGTTTTGGTGCAGTGGGCAAGTCAGTTTAGAAAGTCGGTATTTGCGGGTTGCTCAAGATGAAAAAGAAGTGATCCATGCATATTTTGTTGTTTCATCGATGGAGTTTGAAAATAACGGCATGAATTTTGATTATATCTACGCCACACAGGATTTAAGTGTGCCGGTTGATCTCTCGATTCGGATTGAGACCATGACTAATGAAGTGGCACAAAAAGAAGCGGTAGAAAAACGGCGGAGCCTAGAAGGGCAAGCGATGCACCAGGCAGAAGCTGAAGCGTACGTCAATCCGGATTTATCGAAACGAATCAATCAGATGATGGATGTTGAAGATGAGTTTAGAAGCAGTAAAGAAAAGCCGATGTTAAAAGCAAGTATCGTATATGGTGTTGTTGCTGACACAATTGAAGAGATTCAAATTATTGAAAAAGAACTCAAGGAACGTTTGCGCGGGTACCGGATTATTTTGACCCGGCCGATTGCTGATCAAGCAGACTTGATGGCATCATTCATTCCGGGAGCTGCACCGTACATTGCTCCGGACTACATTCGTGTGATGGAGCCGGAAGCAATTAGCAGTGGTGTCTTTGGCGCTACTGATTCAATTGGTTCACATATGGGATTCTTACTCGGTGTTGCCGGTAGTCAGGGACGCTTTGTTTTCTTTGATCCAAGTCAGGGACCAAAAGTAGACCCAGATAATCCAACAGCAACAAGCAGTCCTTCAGTATCAATTACCGGAATACCAGGTAGTGGTAAAAGTGTGACTGCGAACTTAATAGGTATATGGTCAGCAATCTTCTTTGGTAAATCAATCTTTACCGATCCGAAGTTTGATCGCCGGGCTTGGGCCGAAGAGCTTGGCCTCTTTCTGCCACCGGACTTACGCGAACTTTTTATGAGTGAAGTGTATATCCGAGAACTTGGTAAGGGAGAAGATGATGCCGGGATTTTAGACCCGTTTATTACGCAAAACAATCCTGAGCGAGCACGTATGATGGCACTCGAAGTGTTAAGCTACTTGCTTCGTCTTGGAGTTGATGACTTTGGCTATACGATGCTTAGTGAAGCATGTAGCTTTACGCGACACATCGCAAATCCAACCCTGAACAGTATTCCAACCATTTTAAATAATTGGGCGTCATGGCAGTTAAACTACAAACAAGTAACGCCAAATAGTGATGAAATCCAACTCGCGAGTATCTTAGCGCGGCGAATCAGTTCGTGTAAGGACCATGCGATTTCAAATATCTTCTTTGCTAATCCGGAGGATTTGCCGGTGCCGCTCCGCTTTGATTATTCAATCAATGTGGTTGCGGTTAATAAACTGCAGCTGCCGGATGTCAATTTAGATCGCTCCGAATATACTATTGGCCATCAGCTTTCAACCGTAGTATTGATGTGTTTGACAGCAGCCGTTGAGGCATTTATTACTGAGTATCCATCGGAGTTTAAATTCATTGGTAATGATGAGACGTGGGCGATAAGCTCAACACCTCAAGGTCGACGCATGGTGGATAGTTTGCAGCTCTTAGGTCGTTCAATGAATGCGGCCATTTATCCGATTTCGCAGAAGTATGAACATATTCCCAATACTGAGGTGATTGGGGCGAAATTTGCCGGTCTTGCAAGAGGTGAAGAGGCGACCCGGATTATTGAATACTTTGGTTTAGAGCCAAGTGAGTATTTGGAAAGTCAGATTGCCGGCTTTGAACCGGGAGAGATGCTGTTCCAAGATATTTATGAACGGACTGGCACCATGCAAGTCTTGGCTATATTTATTGAGTTGGAGTGGGCTTTGAATACAAGTCCCGATCGACCTGATTTAGATACATATATCGCACGACAAATGGCACGAATGGAGGCGTAGCGTATGAAAGAAATAGGTGACTGGTATAAACATATAGATATGATGCGCCTCGCTCAAAACACGGATACATGGGATATCAGTGGCAATATAGCTTTTATGCTGGCAAACTTCTTCTGGAATCTCTACCGCGCCTTATCAGAATTATGTATTTATGTTATACGGATTGCTTTTGATGTAGACTTTATCAATGCATTTGGCGATAAGATTCAAGAATTCATACAAAAGTTTGTTGGTTATAATGGCAGCTATATGAGTAATGGCTTATTGCCAACATTCCTGGCCTTGATTTTCTTAATTGTGATTGCGGAATTGTTTTACTACTATTCTAAGCGTGATTATTCAGGCATGTTTGTGCAATTGTTTTTAACCATCATCATTTTAGTTGGCAGCTTCTTCTTTTATACCAATATCGGTACAGTCATTAAGACCGCTAATACACTCACTACTGAAATTAGTGGGGTAGTTATAGGGCTCACAACTGATACCAAATATAATGAAGATGGTGAGCCATTATCAATTGGTGAACAAATTGAAATTGCGGCCAAAGAAGAACTACTCTTCAAGCCCTGGTTACATTTGAACTTTGGAGTGACCGATATTGAAGCCTTGAATGAAGCGAATCAGCAGGATCAAACTAAACTGACTGGAGCGGCGAGGGTCAAACTCTTCTTAGAAACTGAGGGTGATCTGTCAAAATTGGCAGATACGGAAGTCACTCAATACAAAAATAAATCTATGAGTCGCGATCATAACCCGTGGGGGAGAACGGCTGATACATTATTACTGTTTATTACCTCAATACCAAGTGGTGCGGTGTTCATAATGATCGGGATTGTCGTATTTACATCGAAGGTGATGATTGTTGTCTTTATTCTTATCTTGCCAGTTCCACTAACGTTAGCGCTCATACCATCCAAGCGGATGGGTCTTATCACGTATTTGAATAAGATACTGGGTAATCAAATTGAAATTATCTCAATGGGTTTAGTTGTTGCGGTGCTGCTTTTTACGAGCGGCATTTTAAAAAGTGCGATTGCGACGATGCCGGATATGACCTTTGCGAAGAGTCAGTTATTAGTGACCATCATCTACTGTCTGTTTTGGTGGAAGCGCAATGAGTTCTTTGGACCGGCGATGGTCTTAGGTGGCAAGATTAAAACCAAATATAATGAAGCGGTTCAATATGCAAGAGCCCATCGGCAAGATAAGTTCTATAAGAACAGCAACAATAATACAAATGGCCCGAATAATAAGCCGGAGCCGAAGGATCCACCCAATAAACCACCAAGTAAGCAGAAAGGTATGACGCTTTCTAAAACGCCGAGTAGAGCTGAATTTAGAAAGAATAAAGGTAAACTTGTCGGCGGAGCAGCTGCATCGGCGAAGAATACTGTTCAAGCAGGTAAGGCGAAAGCAAAAGCCGCAACTAGTGCGGCGAGCGCTGCCACAAATAAAAAGAACAGCAACAAGACGGATAAACCTAGAAAGCCAAGAACCTTGCCACCAATGGCTAAGGTAACACCAAAAGAAGATATCCGACCACGTAGTGTGGTGACCGAAAGTTTATTATCAAAACCAACTCCCGCCAAACCGTTGTATTACACCGAGAATGGTGGTACAGATAAAAAATATGTCAATAACAAAAAAGGTGATCAGTCATGAGTGAACGTTCAGAATATAAACAAGCCGCTGCAAAGAAGGCAACAAATAAAGTAGTAAAAAAAGCTGCTTTTGGTTGTTTAGGGAGTATGCTAAGTTTGCCGGTGCTGCTTGTCATCTTAATTGTGGTGATTGCTGCCGCCGCTTTTTCTGGCGGCAACAGTGATACACCAGATGGCAGCGATGTTGTTGCCAGTCAATCGGGGTTTATCCAGCCGATTGGTGGCGTGATGACTGAACGATATGGAAACGTTGAAAATCCCTTTGGACCGGGCGGGCGCTTTCATGCTGGCATGGATATTGGGTGTAATAAAGATGATCCAATTAGAGCTGCTGCTGATGGCGTGGTTGATCGTGCCGATAGTGGTGGTTTTTATAATGGTGGCTGGGGTAATTATATTATCATCGGCCATAGTAATAATCTAAAGACCGGGTATGCTCATCTTAATACAGTGGGAGTTACTTTAGGACAGCAGGTGAAACAAGGCCAGGTCATTGGCTATTGTGGGACAACCGGTGCCAGCACGGCACCACATTTACATGTAGAAGTGTACGCAAACGGAACTCGGATTGACCCGGAACCATATTTTCCGAAGTATGAACGCAGTTCAATTGTGAGTCCGTGATGATGAAAGGAGCATTATGCATGGAGTATCGATACATAAATTTAACTGATCATGATATACGTATTGCTGATGGTGTTACGGATGTTGTCATTCCACCATCTGGAATGATTGCCAGGATAAAAAGTAAAGAACGCCGGCTCATTGGTATTGATGCCGGTATTAAACAGTATTTACTTGGTGGTCGGCAGATAGAACATCTGCCGGCGCCGGCTCCTGGAACAATATACATCGTCTCAAAAGTAGTTCTAGCGGCATTAAATGGCCGCAGGAAAGATGTTTATGCACCGGAGCGTGTGAAGCGCAAGGATGGCCAAGTGATTAGTGCGCAAGGACTGGTGCGGTTTGAACGTGTCAAAAAACAAGGTATGCCAATCGCAGGAGGTGAGCACTATTATGACAAATAAAAAAGTGTTTGTGTTTGTATTACTTTTGCTTTGTGCCTCAATGCTTGCGAATGTATACCTAGTCATGACCAGGGGTGTTGATCCTGGAGAACTCAGTGATCGAACGGTGTTACAAGAACAAGTCAATGCACTGCAGCAACAACTTGACGAAAAAAATGCAGCCACAACAACTAGTGAAGCAATTCAGCTTCGTGATGGAATTGCGGCTGCCAAAGATTTTGTATATGCCTATTATGGCTATTCTAATTATGAAGAGCATCAGGAACGATTGAAACGGATTAGTAATATGAGTCCAAATGTAGCAGAACGAATTCATGCGGAACTCGCGTTACCAGATGTTGGTGTGAGCGAACTCAATATTATTCGCGCAAGCGCCGAACCACTTAGTGAGATAAAGCTGCGTGTCTATATTCAAATCCATTTCCTGATGGATTCACCAGTTCCGGTTGTGAGCGAAGCGTGGGTTGATGTTACGTATGATGGCAGCATTTGGCAGATTGCCGATTTTGGACTGAGTTAGGAGGAATATGTATGAATGATGCAAATGAAGAACTAAAAGATATTATCCGAAGTATTGGAGCTTTTTGGATCATCCTTATTCCGGCGGCGTTATTTGGTATCTGGTGGTTCTTACCAGAGGATACAAAAATACAAGTAGCTGAACAAGTACCGGTTGGCACAATTGCTTCAATTCTTGAAACATTGATCTATGGACTAGTTGTTCTTTTAATAGTCGGCATTGTGGTTTTAGTTATCCGGGCAATCATTATTGGAGTATTTGAAAAAAGACGGATGTGCTATTTTTTATGGTTGCCTCATGCTGATGATACTGTAAGTCTATCGAGTCTTACGGCGATTACTAAAGATCTATACGCACAAAAACGTGTATGGTATGAGCGATTATTAAAAGGTAAGGAACAATTTATCTTGATTATTCATAATGATACCGATAACCGAGTTCGCTTTTATGTTGGTATGCCGCGCGATCGTCGACGAAATGTATTAACGAGTCTGCGCGGGCTCTATCGGCTTTCAGAATTTTACGAAGCAGAGCCGGCAAACATTTATCCGAGTGTTAAAACCTACAAGCGGCAGCTGCACACCAATCGATTAACGAGCTTGCAGCGCAAGTTTGAGTTTGACCCAGTAGGAGCGCTGATTGATAAGATGGAAGATGATTCATGGATTGAAATCCGGGTGACACCGGATAAGAGCGGCACGTTAGAACGTGCAGTGAAACTTGAAGATAAGAAACAGAAGTTCGATCAGAAACAAGCGCGTAAGACACAAAATGAATCGGGCCAGGTTGATGGTGTTTCAATGGATGATGCCAGACGCCTTGTCCGGCGACTCCGGCCTGCAGCTGGAGACGTTGAAATGGTGTTCGATGTTGTTATTCAAGTTGAAAGCACACGGAAACTAGTGGCCACAGATCTTGGGATGACAATCACATCACTCACGCAACATAGTGCGAATAGTTTAAAAATAATGCGAACACCTTGGTATCAACATGTGATCACAGAGGCACCATTTTTGATTGGTAAATCGTTTAAAATGACGACCAGTGAATTGGCTGCCTTTTTTCATTTGCCGGATATTGATGAAAATGAATAAGGATAAATGAGACGTTAAAACGTTGTGTTAAATATATCTTAGACTGATGGAGGTGAGAAAAATGGGATATCCTATAAAGATTTTTCGAGCATTGTGGCCAGAATCAAGAATTGCCGGACTTGTCGCAATCGCGCACTCAGAAAGTGAATATATTGAATATGAAGAAAAGTTTAATGGTATTACTGAAATAACTGACTGGAGTCAAGTTGAATCATTGCCGCAATATGCAAAGTTTTGTTATAAAGGGGTGGAGTAAAGTGCCAAAAATGTGCTTAACAAATCTTGAAATAGCAGTATTCTTTGAATTGTTGAACAATAATCAGTTACACAATGAAGAACTGGCAGAAAGAACGGGTAAAAAGAAACGGAGTATTGATACGGCGGTTGCTAACCTCTACAAATACGGACTAATCAAAGATACCTATAATTACCGACGCGGACGTGATAGAATCATTCGGATTATTGGTGTTGTTGATTATACAAGCGGTGCCATAGAAGCAGCGTTTTTAGAGTAATGAGTGCTAAATACGATGTAATTAAAAAAGGAGTGATTCCTATATGGAATTAAATAATACGAAACGCAAGGACCGGATTATCCATTTAATGAAGGGGCAGGGGATGATTCCAAACTACCTATTAAATAGCGGTATTAGTTTTGGAGTCTTGTATCATCCGGTTGTTGTCGATCGTGAGTTACTGATTGATGAGAATGTCTTAACGACCCATGTCTATGTTGAAGGAATCACCGGGAGCGGTAAAACCAGTCTTGTGTATGTGGTGCAGGATGGTATTTTCATCAAAAAACTAGACAATCCAAACGCAACCGGATCGATGTATATAGATCCATTAACCAATGGTGCGAATGGATTAATTACCAGGGTGCTGCATGCCGCAAAGGCAAAAGGACTCAAAGCAACGGATTTGGACTATTTCCATTATATGAAGTTTGCGGATGATGTGCCACTTGGTTATAAAGCGGATCATATACCTGGGCTTAATTTACTTTATTATGAGCCGGGTGATGATCTGCAGGAGCTGATTGATTCAACAATGAGCATTATTGATACCGCGATTCCAACCTCACCAGGTGGAGCAGTGCGGATGGAAAAATTCCTAAAAAATACATTCGGCTTGTTGCTGCTGGATAATAGACTGCGAAGTGAAGAGGGCGATTTACAACATACTATTCTTGATGCCGCAAAAGCAATTAAGAGTAAGGCTTTTAGAAGAGGTATTCTTGAACGAATAGAACCACTGGGACTAGATGCCAAACCATTTATTGACTTCTGGGCAGAGTATGAAGGGACTGATATTAAACCGGAGACACTGGACGCGATTGAAACCCGGTTGAATATTTTTGCGGTCAGTCCGGTGTTACGCCGGGTATTCGGCCAGGCTTCAATGATTCCATTGACGAAGTGGCTTGATGAAGGGCACATTGTGTATGTTGATCTTGGGCGCTTATCAGAGACCGCGAAGAAACTCATCAGCTGCAGTTTAACTGAGCGTTGTTACCGGGCAGGTAAGAATAAGCGTAAAAATAAAAACTTATACATTCTGATGATTGATGAAGTGGCTCAAGCACAGGTGCCATGCATTCCTGATATTACGATGGACGGCCGGCAATTTGGATTGGGACTCTTTCCACTAAATCAATATCATACCCAGCTCAATGATAAGATTCGCGTCGCATTACTCAATAATACCGGCACCCAGTGCTTTGGAAAATTAAGTGGATCGGTTGCGAAAGAAGCCAGCAATGCCAGTGGTAACCGGTTTAGTGCAGCACAACTTGAAGCGATGCCGACCAGTGTTTTTGGATTGGTGACCCAAGTTAAAATGAATGGTGAAATGGTTAAAATGAATACCATGCTGAAAAGCCCGCCACCATACATTTATACCAAGCAAGGCAAAATTGCCGACTACAAAAATGAGCTTGAAATGCGCCAAGCGCGTATCGATGCCTTTATTGCGATCAAACCACTCATCGAGCGAGACTTTCAATCGGTAGCAGAAATTGACGCTCAGATTAAAGCGTCATTCGGTATGGTTGATGAGAGTAAATTAGATGGTGATGGCATTGCGATGATGCAACAAGAAGCGCGGATAGAGGCCCATAATCAAGTCATGAATTTTGATATGATTGAAGCTGCGAAGAGTGCTGGATTAGCAGTTGTTCCAGACTTTAATTAATGACTCAAAATTGAGTGTAAAAACGACTGGGAAATTGATTGATTAGGTCTTTGAAGTAGTCATTTAAATTCTAAAATCGAAATCAATGTGATAATCAACTAGTTTGTCGGCGTAAACCCTTATGGAATATAGGTTCATGAAATTGACTTTTTCGCAGATATCTCCGTATTGAGGCCTGTTTTTAAGGCTCTAATTTTGAATACCATATTCAACTCTATATATAAACCCCAAAAACAACAAATAAACCACACTTTATTCTTCAAAAATAACGATACTTCTTTCAAATTAATTCCTTTACCATATCCAAACTCTATCTATATTTCATTCTCTATTTTCTATTCAGTCAATCAACTATTCGTTGTTGAAGAACATCAATATAAGTGGTTTATTGCCAACCCTAAAACTAAGTAGTTTATAGCTAACTATTCAGTAGGACTCTGATACTTTCTTTTAAAAGAAACAAACCTCAGTCGATTCTATCCGCCGGTGTTGCTGCTCCCGTGCTTAGTTGTTGATGGCGGCGGCCGGCGAGGTGGTGCGACATGTAAGGTGGGCCAAATGGCCCGGAGCTGAAATGAAAGGAGTGAAGCTCATGCAGCGACCAATATCAATCGGACTTACCGAAAATGACATGCGGCTCTTTTTTGCGATTGATGACTTTAAGTATTTAGACCGAGTGTATATTGATGGAGTCATTTATGCTGGTCACTCAAAGCAGTACATTACTAACAGACTTTGGAAACTAGTACAAAATGGATATTTGGATCGTATTCCGAAAGTTGGTGTCTTGGACTGGAATTATATCATTACTGAGCAGACGATCCGTGTGCTGGATTTTCTAGAACGGGGTGATGAGGAAGAAGCGTTTAATCGATTGGTTTATTCAAATGAACCACAACCACAAATGCAGCATCAATTAGAATTAAGCTATGTGATAGCAACTATAAAAAAACAGTTCCCGGATTCGATCTATATCAATGAACGAATGGCGACATTCCAATACGGTATTAGAAAGCACGAAGTGATCAGACCGGATGGACAGGTGCTCATTCCAATTGGTAATAATTGTTACATCAGTTACTGGATTGAACTTGAACGAGCGACAACTGGGCAGAAAGGAAATGTTTTTAAAATAAGACGATATAATGCATTTCTGCAGCAGTCATGTTTTTTAGAACAATATCATTATCCGGGAGAAGTAGTAGAGTTTTGTTGCTTATATATTGGCGCGCGCCGTGTAGACATTGAACGACTAGCACGGTATGCAGCAAGTGGTCGACCACAATTTACAATTGAATATATGAACATGGAAGACGAAATACTGCCGCTTCATTTTGGAGCGAGTGAGAGGAGGGCGCAGCAATGCGAATAACTGAACGTGATGAAAAGCTGTTTATGTCACTGTATCAATTTGAATATTTAGATCTTGAGTACATTCAGAAATACGTCTACATTGATATGCACCAAACTTATATAAGTAAGCGGATAAAAATGCTTTCAACTAATGGATATGTTGAAGCGATTGCTTGTTGGCATAAAAGCCCGGTAAGTAATCAAAGTTATAAGCAAGTGTACAAGATTGGCACGACCGGGTACGACTGGTTATGTAGTACTGTTGGTGAGGGAACTCAACTAAAACCAGTTGCGAAAGACCAGGCGACTATTACGCGCATGATTGAGATTGCCCACATGGTATCGCGCTATCAACAAAGTGGTCGTGGAATTATCTATATGAATGCTGAACGCGCTGCATTCCAATATGGGCTCAATCAACGCGGGCAGATACGCCCGGCAGGTCAATTACTGGTGCCGGTTCTAGTTAATAATCAATCAATGTATATCAGTTATTGGATTGAACTTGAACGAACACGCGGAAGTATTGAGAACTTAGCATTAAATCTAAAACGATATAATCAGTTCCTGCATTTTAAAGCATATGAAAAACAACTCATTTATGATCGGCCGGTATTTGCATTTCGAGTATTATCAATTGCTCGTGATGAAACTTCAATGTATCAACAGATGCATCGATTAAAAGATTTAAAATTTGATGTTCCAATTTACTTTACAACTAAGGAAGAAGCCTTTGGGAATCCGCTTGGTAATATCTACAATACATTTGGTGAGAAAGCGGTCGATTTATTTGGCAATGCGAAAAATAAAGGTGGTGCAATTATATGATGGTTTTTAGTAGCGTGCAGCGATTGGCACGAATGGTTATCGGCAGTGTTGCGAGCATTTTTCCCCGTCCGATCCGGCGACCGATTTATTTAATGCTTGGGATTTGGGGAACGTATGCGATGCTCTGGATGATCTACTTCTTGTTATCAAACGTGATACCGGAAGCAACAATGTTTTTAGAAATTCTCCAGCTGATACTTATAACGATGAAAAATTTCTTCTTGCTGGGATACACCATCGCAAGAAATTTCTTGGGACTGAATGAGTTGCTAGCTTGGATTGTTTACTTTGTTCTTTTATTTGGAATTAGTTATTTATTGAGCGTGGGGCTTGGTGTGAATAGTCGAACGATTCGCGGACTTGTGATACTTGGACTTATTGGGCTTTACATATATCTGTATTACTTACAGTAATGCGCTGTGCGGTAAACGCCAGCGCAAAAAGTGGGCCAAATGGCCCGACAGGAAAAGTGGGCCAAATGGCCCGACAGGAAAAGTGGGCCAAATGGCCCACTGGAAGGAGTGTAAGAAATGAAACAAACTAAAACAATAGCGCTGCTAAATCAAAAAGGTGGCGTGAATAAAACCACAGCTGCGATCATTCTAGCAACCTACCTTTCAAATAGAGGGAATAAAGTTTGCTTCGTTGGGGCTGATGCGCAACTGCATGCGACCGGAACATTGCTTAAAGATGAATATGTTGAATATGGATTGTATGATTTAATAAGCGGAGCCAAGACCTTTGATGACGTTGTTATCCATATCAATGAGAACTTAGATTTCATTCCAGAAACATTGATGCTTTCAACAGCAGATATTCTGCTTTCGCAAAAGATGGGTGGGGAAATGTACCTTGCACAACTCTTTGATGATTTGTTTTCTGACAAAGACTATGACTACATCATTTTCGATTGCCCGCCGGCAATTAATAAAATTACCAGTGGTATTATTTTGTATGCACAATACTTTATCATCCCAGTATCACCGTCGAAATACTCACAGAAAGGCTTAGAAATTCTTTTAGAGTATTTAGCGCAAGTCTTTCATATCTCAAAGAAGGAACAAAAGAAGTTTTTCAGGGTGTTAAAAACCTTTCACAATCCGGATCAGATTGCCAGCCAAAAAATTAGTCGATACTTGGACGAAAAGCGTTTTAATATGTTCCAGACCTATATTTCAAAAGCAACTGAATTTGATACGCTTACATTTACCAATGATGTAATTATTGAGGCCAAGCCGAATCACCCGGTCGCTAAAGAATATGTATTGCTTATGGATGAGATTCTCGAGTGGATTAGTGATAATAATTAGGAGGTTCCGAATATGTCGAATAAAGATCATGATATTTACGAACAATTACGTGAAGTAAATCGCCCACAAAGTGGGCAGAGCGCTCGTGTGGCCGAGTTGATGCTCGGGAATCCAGAAGAAATGCAGCTGACAACCATTAAACTTTCGGTGCTAAAACCAAGTAAATATAACCGTATGCCAATTGTTAAAGTTGAGGAGCTGATGGAACAAATTAAGACTGACGGCTTGCAGAATCCAATACATGTGCGTTTTATTAGTGATGATAATATTATCAATATTGCCGGTCATCGCCGAGCGGAAGCATATAGACGCTTGGGATATGACGAAATTCCTGCCTTTATTCGTAGGGATATCAAAACAGATTTGGACGAACAAAGAGCGGTCGCAATCAATAATGTGCAACGCGAGGAGACGAAAGAAATCGTCAAGCAAAAAGTTTTGGAGTGGGGTGATATTTACGAAATTGAAAAGAGCCTAGGAAATATTCCTACCGGTATTCGGAAGCGTGTGTGGATTGCACAGTTTACTAATTTAAGTGAACGGAGCGTCCAGCGATACTTAACCGAATATGAGGCGATTGATGGTGACGCTATTGAAAAACAAGAAATTGATCCTTTAATGGCCGCTGAGCAAAAAGTCATTAAGCAAGCGCAATCGTTTAGCAAGCATTTAGCCAAGTATACGAAACTGACGGATAAGCAACAAAGCGCTGCAGTAATTGAAGAGCTTGAGAAATTAATTGAGGCCATCCAATCAAACATTGAATAGTCAGAATACCACCAGTGTACCAAATGATACGCTGGTGGTATTTAATTGAAGGAGTGAATATAATGACCGATATTCTGATTGCAATACAACCGGAATATGTTGAGCAGATACTGAACGGGAATAAGCAGTATGAATTTAGAAAAGTGTTGCCAAAGATTATTCCTGAAAGAATGATTATTTATTGCACAGCTCCTGTCATGGCAGTTGTAGGAGTCGCGGACATTGAAGCCATAATAGTTGATACGCCAGAAAACATCTGGCAGCTTACTAATGAGCTTGGTGGTGTCAGTAGTGATTTTTTCTTTTCATATTATAAGCAAAGTAAAAAAGCTTTTGCTTATCAATTAAAGAATGTCGAAAAATATGAACCAAGCAAGTCGCTGTCAGATTTTGGGATCCGTGCAGCACCACAATCATTTGTTTATCTATAATCGTAGATATTAGGTGTTGCTAGAATGGAACGAAAATAACTTTTGTGGGTATTTACCTATCCCAATTGATTCTAGCAGACCTAAAACCAAATAGAAGGGAGCTAAAAATATGAGTAAACAAGATATATTTGAAATAAAGAGAGGTGTTAGCCATGTTAAAAAAGTTTCGTGTATGGTTGCGGGCAACTCAAGAGCTTGCGAAAGAAAAACGTATAAATAAGCATCTTCAAGAACAGATTGAAGAATTACACCAAGATCTGGCGCAAAAGAATAATGAATGGTATGAAGAGAAGCGGCGAGTGGATTACTTTTTTAATGAGAAGATGATTGTTGAACAAGAGCTGCACCAGGTCTATCAATTGTACCGGCCAGAAGGTCCGGAACAGTTTACGCGGTTTGAGATGTATTATGCCGCACAAGGATTTCAATTAATTGATAAAGCGCAATTAATCGATTACACCAAGTTGGATGCGATACTGCAAGCAGCAACAGATGCGTTTATTGAAAATCAAAAGGAGATCATACCGCTCATATTGGATGAACCAGATAAAATGGACGCTGGTAGTGAAAGAGACCGGTTTTTGCAGATTAATAAGAACCTGCAGCAACTGCTCGTTAATATGGGATTGTTGCGATACTATTATGACGGTGGCATCTACATCAAAAAGGAATCACTTGGCTATCATACTCAAAATGATCATGATTATATATTTTCTACTCGTGGTATAGAATATAGTCAGAATATTGTTACAATTACAAGTCCAAGTGGTCAAACATTTTCGTGTGTACTGATGGCACGTGCATAGAGGAGGCAGTTTATATGAAACAATTTAAAATAATGATAGCCAGTATTTTGGTTATTATTGCCATTGGGCTTGTTGGTTGTGAGTATATTCCAGAATTAAAAGATTTGCAGATACAACAAGTTGAAGGAGCAGTCAGTTTTTCAAAGTGTGTTGATGGTGATACGTTTTGGTTGTATATCGATGGAGTCAACACCAAAATACGCTTATCAGGAGTCAATACACCAGAATCAACCAATAAAACGGAACCGTATGGCAAAGAAGCGAGCAGTTATACTTGCCAGCGGATCCAGGAGGCAAATGAGATTCTCGTTGAATATGATACCACTCAGGATGATAGTTACGATCGTAAAGTAGCTATCATCTTTTTAGATGGACGAAACTTCAACTTGGAGTTGGTTGAGGTTGGATTTGCTGATCTGAAATATCTAAAAGACAGTATGCCGTATGCTGCAGATTATCGTGCAGCCTTGATAGAGGCACAAGCGGCCGGAGTTGGCCGCTGGAAGGAGTGAGTTCTAAGATGAATGAAACAGTTATGCAATTGAAATTATTATCTGATTTAGTGTGGGGTGATGAATTCGGTCGGATTCGCTGGATGAGTAGCGAAGAAGAATGGCAAGAATTATATGCGCAACACAGTGATCGTATTTTATATGTGACCAGGCAAGCAGAGGATTTCCAGGGGATCCAGTATGAAAAAGTTGTTGGGATGCTGATTGTTGTGTTTCCAGATGGGTCACTTGTTTATGATGAGGCAGCAATTGTTAAAAATGAGCGCGTACTGTCACATCCGGAACATTGGCGATCATCTGGACCGATTTGTTACTTGTCAGAAATCATTATTCATCCTAGCTATCGCCACACTGGCGTGTTAGCTGATCTTCTGGAGCAGTTCAATAATTGGTGTCAAAGCCACGATATAGTAGAATTTTATGCGACTGGTGTGTCAACAGCTGGACAGCAAGTACTAGAACGGTTTGATAATTCCAAGCTGATTTCGACTAAAGAAGAGAACCGAAAAGTGTATCGAATTACAATATAAAAAAAAGCCAAAGCTCCCAAAAGGCTTTTAAGGGAGCTTTGGCTTTTTTATGAAAGATTGTAGTCCTTGAAAAACTACGAATATATTGTAACATAATTCTGGTTTTTAATGAAATAAAATGAAGAATATATATAATCCAGGGCACGAGAGTGTCCTGGATTTTTTTGTTTATAGTCTGTTATAATAAGAATGCATACATATTTGTATGCGGCAAATTCTATAGAAGCACGTTATAACTGTATACGATAACGTGCTTTTTAAATTGTGATATATCTGATATAATAATAGTTGAGATCACAAAACGGTTGACGGTAGAGCCTCTTGAAGTTTTTCAAGCATCAGGAGGCAACCCCTCCTGATAGAAATTGAAGGAGGTGGTGCGTATGTCAGATGATATTATTGTTGCGATTATTGGAGCAATTGCCCTAGTAATTACAACTACAGTAACTGCAGTTGCTAATTATTACTCTGCCAAAGAAAAATACTACCGCCGTAGCCAGTCAAGCAAAAAGCGGTAGTATCTAATTAATTTTAGAGGCTCACCATCGACTTGACTGTGATCTCATTATATACATATTATATTACAAACGTTTTCTATTTGCAAACAATTAGGAATTAAGGAGTAGAAAAATGAAACTTACTTTATTTTTAAAAAACGGAAATACTTATGATTTTACTGATAAAGAAATTAGTTATACCTATAATGATTTGGGTGGTACTGTATCAAGCGCAAATCATATATTTACTAGAGTTGACAATGACAAAGAAAAAGATATCATTAATTTAATGACTAAATATCCGAAAGGAAGCTTTATAGATAAAACCCAAAATAGTTTGAGATATATTCCATTTGCAGATGTTGTTAAGTTTGAAATAAAATAGTTCAAACAATTATAAATTGTTAGTTTACATAAGCTTTATGATACGAATTATAAACACTAGGAAGAATATTAAAATATATACTAATGAAAGACAAGGGGAACTATATGAAATTAAGCAAGCAAGGAATTTTTACTGGAATTGGATTATTATTTTTAGCAATTACGTACGTTGGACTATTTATTTTAGCAGAGTGGGATAGCGCTGTACTATATGAACTCGGTAAGATGGCATATGCGAATACAGATACGTATAATTTCATACGGGATTTTCAATTAATATTAATGATTACAGGCATCACGCTAATTATACTAATTGTTGTGTTATCAATTATTGGATTAAATCGGAAGATTAGTAACAAGTGGTTAGTTAATGGGTATATCTGTTCAATCATACTCACAATAATAAGCCCAGTATGTATGTTGATATACTATCTTCAATTAACTTATGCACTGCCAGTTATATCAGTTTTACTTTTAATAAATGGTATTTATTTGATCATTGTTTCGCTATTTCGCTTTGATAAACTGGTTTAAAGGAAACATTAAGTATGAAGAGAACAATATTATTAATACTAATAGCATTGCTTTTATTAACTGTATCAACCGGATGTGATGGAAATCATAGTCAAGAATGCATTAATAGTAGCGTTCGCAATCTAAAGGAATATTTATTACAACATAATTTGTCTGAAACTAGCAGAGAAGAATACCGGCAATCACTTTATGATGCTTGTATGAAAACAATTGGAAATAAATAGTAAGAATTGAGGGGTCTTAGCAGCCTCTTTTAATTTTGATTTACAAAGTATTGTGATTTTGTTATATTAATAATAAGCAGGATACTTTCTGGGGAGTGAGGAATTTTGTAAAATAAAGTAAGGGTGTTGTCTTAATGAAGAAAATTATTTATTTTGTTTCTGTATTGTTTATTTGTGGACTTATCTTATCATTTAGTAAGATTAATGTAAATGCTACTGCTTATACCAACCTTAATGGAAGCTATATGGCGGTTTCGTTAAGCAGTTTATGGCATGTGAATCAATCTACATACTCATCATGGAGAATGAATGATGCTGGAAATATTTGGCATCGAAGTGGAACTGTCGATGTAGTTCAGAAGAGTTTTACATCATATAAAACTAGCGATGGAAGAACCGCATATACGGATTTGGTATTTCTTAGCGATGATTATTCTGATCGTTGGGAAGGAAATGGTTGGCGAGCTAGTGGACGTTATTATAAAGAATGTCCAAATAGATTTAGTAGAATGTGCCAAGGAATCATTGAACTTAATGATTATGTTATGTGGAATACAAGCTTAGGTCGATACTATTCCTCTGCTGAAATTCAATATACAATTACTCACGAGATTGGTCATGCCTTAGGTCTAGGAGATAATAAATATGCTGGTAATATTATGACTCAAGGACGACTTTCAAGTATTTATTTTGGTCGAGATGATAATGATTCATACGAGGCGCGTCATGGAAAGAATTCGTTTTGGGGAGGTGGGTACTAATGAATAAGAAAACGATATTTTTAATTATTACTAGCTTGGTCTGTATTGGTCTAGTTGTGGGTTCGTATTTTATTAATCAACCAGCAGAAACAACAATTGTCGCTAGCAGAAACGATAACTTCAATGTTGAGGACTCTGTTACGCAATTTGAGAATATTCTGCATGAAACGGAAATGTCTTTTAATACGGAGCTTGTCTCAGATGACTATGAAAGTATTATGTACTATTCCGATAACGTTGTTGTAGCGAAAGTGCTAAGAGCAGATGGAGTAAAAAATACTGAGGTTTCAGGAGATCAAGTTTATTCAGCCGAAGAATTAAAGTCAGAGTTTCCTGAACTCACATCACTTATTGAAGGAAAGGTTGATAATCCAGTTGATACCGGAGATAAACCGATAAATCCAGAAGGTCAAGATAGTTTTAATGTTGAAGATTATCAAAAAAATAGTATGGCAAACTGGAGTACTGTTTGGACTTTGGAAATTCAAGAAGTAATAAGCGGCGAGGGGATATCAGTAGGAGATCAAATCGAATTGACAACAAGTGGATTTCCAAATACTAAAATTGGAGACACTCCACAATACAGAGATGGTGATGTGCTTGTATTTGCATTAGATAAAAACCCGAATAGTGATGGTTATTGGACTTTACCTATGAACCAAGACTATTTAGTAAAATCCTCAAGAATGCGTACAAATAAAACGCTAGAAACCGTTGAAGCATATAATGAGTTAGAAGATTTAAGCTCTACTCCTAAGGAGGAACTCAATCACGTTGAGATTTTTGGTGACTTAACTGAACCGCCTGCCGAAGGAAGATAAAGTAAATAAAAAGCAATACCTAAAATATCATTAGGTATTGCTTTTTAATTTGGTTAACATAATCTAAATGATATGAAATATGGGAAGGAAATATCCATTGTTTGATTAAAAAGCCGACACAAAGTGCCGGCAAACTTAAGGATTCTACAATCAACCCAAAGGGAATATTGATTGTATGAATTTGGATAAGGAAATTAAGTAATTTCCTAAAAAGAGTTTTGTAACAACTGCTCATGGACACGCGAATAATGTTGTTACAAATAAATTATATGTGTGAACAGTAATTTTGTCTATTAAAATGTACTGAGCTAATCCATAAGGCAGAAAGTTCACAAATATTGACTTGTATAAGGATTTCTGCTCTTCATGAACATGCTACAGTCGTTGTATCATAATGTGCCATTTATTTTGTATAAAATAATAGCTATATCTTCACTTTACATATTTAAATACTTTGTTGGATACAAGAAATAAATATTGAATAATTATAGTATATTAAGGCTTCAAGATTTATTAATTTTGATTATAAAAATAGACAAATTCTTGACCCAGTTTACTTTGAAGTTGAATATGATGTTATTTCTATATCTAATTATTAATACTGGTTTACAAACATAGATTAATATGATGATATTACTAAGAAATTGAGATGCAATCAATTACAGCAATTAATTTGCAGCGATATATATAGTATACCTATACAATAACAAATAATGATGATATACTTAATAAAAAAATAATTGGAGGTATTAAAAATGAAAAAAGAAGTTGGTATATCTGTATATCCAGAGTTTTATGATTTAATTGAGATAAAAAGGTATTTAAAGAAGGCATCTGATTTAGGTTTTACGAAAGCATTCACTGCTTTACAAATTGCGGAATATAATTTTTCTTCAAAAGCGAAAACAATTGGTAAAAATGAATTTAAGGAGATCTTTAGCTATGCTAAATCACTAGGAATCAACTTTACAGCAGATACAACAAGAAATGTTTTTGATTCTCTTGGGGCAACTCCAACAAATCTAGAGCCATTTTATGATTTAGGCTTAGCAACTATTAGAATTGATGCAGGCTTTGATTATGAGGAAATTTGTTCAATGACAAATAATAAGTATGGCATTATTATTGAGTCTAATGCCTCGTTTTCTACTCCTAAAAATAAGCAATATTATGAAGAGGTAAAAAAATTTTGTAAACTGATTATGGATTTTGGAAATATTACTCAACTAGTTACCTGCTTTAACTATTTTCCAAGAATGGGGACTGGACATTCAAAAGAGTTTGTAAAAGAAGTAGTTCATCTATATAAAGAGTATAGTATCCCTGTTTCCGCCTTTGTCGCTTCTCAGTTTTCTGCACCTGATTTAAATGAACATGATCATGGAGTACAGACTATCGAAGAACATAGATTTATGGCTCCACATCTTGCTGCGCAAGAGTTATTTTGCTTAGGAGTATCGAATGTCATCATTGGTGACTCAATGGCATCAGAATCAGAGCTTTCTGAGCTATCTAGAATTAAGGACTTAGAACATTTAGAAATTCCAGTATTATTTAATCAGTACTTACCAAAAGATATTGAAAACAAAATAAAAAGTATTGTCATGACTAGTCGTGTTGATCAACCGGCAGACATAATAAGAAGCACTGATACACGAGGGATAGAATTAGCGCCTTTATATTGTGCTCCAAGAATAAAGTATTCAGTTACTATGGATAATATTATGAATTCGAGATACGCAGGTGAGCTTCAAATAGTTTTAAAGGAGTATGGTCCAAGACAAAACATTAATGTTATTGGAAAAATCGCTGAAGAAGGTCGACATCTCTTACCTTACATATTGTATGGAAACCAACGATTTGTACTAATTAATAAGTAATATGAGCTATGTGGCCAAAGAATTTTAGTAATATATTTTATTATTAATTTTATTTAATTGTTAAATAAATATACGTGTTATAAAACCTAAGAGTGTGCTATAATAAAAAAATGCCAATAGAAAACTATTTCACTTAAAATAGATAAAATTGCGATTGGTATAGTACTAATTGGAATTATATTTAAAAGCGAGTGCATTTATGGAATGATACAGAATAACTAAGCTACATCAAAATAGGTTTTAAAATCGGAAAATAGCTTAACAATTAAATTTGAGTTGGACAAATAATAACTTGTTTAGAAAAACAGTAACTATTTGATTTTGAGCATAATCATATATTATCTGATTGAAGATTATGGAGTATTATGTATATATGGAGGAGATCAAAATGATGCGGGTATTCATAGCAAAACATGGAATAATTGTGCTAATATAAGTACTAAAAAATTTTGGGATGAAGCAAAAGTGTTTGAAGATAGCGCATATTTATTTGTGGTTTTACGCAATTTATCAAAAATTGAAAATTTAAGCTATTGAAATAGTAATAAAGTAACAAGTAAACATCATACATAGTTATAGATATACTATACATAATTTTAATTATTTTAGGATTTTTAAGTTCTTTGTCACAACTAATTGTACTTGCTCACTAAGTCCATTTTTAATTGGACTGATTTTTGGTTAAATTTAACATAAGTATGATTCTCAGTTATGATTGATTCATCGTGAAACAGCGATGTACATATTCAAGTTCGAATAATAAAAAAATAAAAAGACCGCAAATGCGGTCTTTTCGCTTATTCAAATGGCTGCCATGTGCATATTCTAAAGCGAATGCTTATTTGTATTTTTCTGTTTTATGAATAATACTGCTGCTCCAGAAATCAATGCAAAAAATCCAAGTAGTATAAACCAGTCGTTTTGTCCAGTTTGTGGTAACAATGGCTCCTCGTTATTGTTACTTGAACTATCATTTTGATTTATTGGAGTCCATTGCGCATATAAGGTGATGTTATTTGCTGGCATTTTGTTTGTTGCAAAATCCCACTTATCTCCACCGGTTGCAGCAGTATACCATCCAGTAAATATATGGCCAGATTTTGCAGGTGCATTTGGTTCAGGTATTAATGTATCAAATAGAACGGTTTGACTTTCAGGAGCTATTCCCTCACCACCATTTGTTGCGATATCATAAGTTACGATATAAGCTTCTAATAATGGTTGAATAACTTGACCAGAGAAAGTCCCAATAGTAATGTTAGTATTAAAATTATAAGAGACACTTGATTGTGTACTTGGTAAATTGAACCAGTGAATCATAGGTGCATTATACGTTCCACCATCACTGATTGTTGTTGGAGTTATAGAACTACCGGCTGTATCAATAACTTTATTTTCAATGGTTAGATCGTTTGTTCTTTGAATAGATGGCAACGTTATTGTCTGACTATCTAACGTGAAAAAAATTAAATTAGCGAGGTTAGCAAGTGGGGTAATGTCACTAATTTGATTATTACTCAAATAAAGATATTGTAAATTACCAAGATTATACAGAGGTGTAATATCACTAATTTGATTATTACTCAAATAAAGATATTGTAAATTACCAAGATTATGTAGAGGTGTAATATCACTGATTTGATTATTAGATATAGAAATATAGATTAAATTAGTCAGATTAGCCAGTGGATTAATGTCGCTAATTTGATTACGAGTCAAATCAAAAAACTGTAAGTTAGCTAGATTAGCTATTGGGTTAATGTCATTGATTTGATTGTTGTCTAAATAAAGATTGCTTAAATGAGTCAGGTTAGTCAGTGGGCTAATGTCGTTAATTCGATTATTCATCAAATAAAGACTTTGTAATTTAGTAAGGGGAGCCAGAGAGCTGATATCACTGATTTGATTGCTGTCTAAATAAAGATTGTTTAAATTAGTCAAGTTAGCCAATGGACTTATATCACTTATTTGATTATCAGCTAAATTAAGAATGTTTAAGTTAGTGAGGTGTTCGATTCCGCTTATGTCAATAATGTTACTAGAGCCACCTGAAAGTTCTTTAATCCAGTCTAAATCCGCTTGTGTCACTTGATCAGTGACAGAACTTTTATTCAGTGTTTGTCTAATTATTTCTGCAAGATTAGCATCAGGAAATATTTGGTTGATTGCGGCAGGTGGAGGAGTTGTATTACTCGCTGCTTTGGTTGTTATTTCAGTCTTAGTTCCAAGTAGTAAACTAGATGCAAAAATGCCTCCAATTAATAGAGTTATACATAGTAGTGATTTTATTGTTTTCATAATATCCTCCTTTATTTACTTTATATCGAATTTATTATATCATATTTAGTTATTTTGTAACATAATATTCATTAAGAAAACGCTCAAATATTGGAGTTTATGCTAATTATATAATTGAGTGATGTACTATATTTAAAAGTAGTGTTGATTTATAATGATGTTTTCGAAATCTTTATGATATCAAGACCACTTTTGAATGATTAAAAAGCCGACACAAAGTGTCGGCAAACTTAAGGATTCTACAATCAACTCAAGGGGGATATTGATTGTATGAAATTAGATAAGGAAATAAAGTAATTTCCTAAAAATATATTGTAAAAACTGTTCATGGACACGCAAATAAAGTTTTTACAAATTAATTATATAATTGAGCAGCGAGTTTGTCAATTGAAATGTTTTTTACATTTCCTTCTTGGTTAACATAAGCTTTATGATACGAATAAAGAGGCTACTTAGTGTCGCCTCTTTTAATTTTGATTTACAAAGTATTGTGATTTTGTTATATTTATAGTAAGCGAAATACTTTCTGGGGAGTGAGGAATTTTGCAAAATAAATTTTCGGAGGAACAAAAATGAAAAAAATTCTATTCTTATTAGTTTGTACGTTAATTTTGAGCGCCTCAATACCTGTTGTTGTATCAGCTGAGGATAGCGTTCCAACAATTGAACAAATTATGAAAGACTATGAAGTTGGTTCAGATGAGGCAATTAATATTCAGAGTCGACTTCAAGCGGAAAAAGATTTTTATGAATTTGGAGCTGAAGTTCCATTAAAAATTGTACCGACACCTCGTAGTGGCAATTCTATTGATTATGAAACTCAAAAATTGGAGTTTGAGAGTCGGCTTTATGAAGCATATGAGAACATGGATTATGCTGCACTTGAGGCAATTAAACAAGAATTAATTGCAGCATCACCAGACAAAGAATGGGCGAATCCTCTTTCAAGATCAACAAAACAAATTGCCATGAATTTTTATAGACAAAAAAATGATTATTTTTGCGGTCCCGCAGCAGTAGCTATGGCGTTGTCAGTAAAAAATAAATATGTTGATCAATACGAGTTGGCTAATGATAGATGGTTAGAAACTTCTAAAAGAGGATTAACTCCGGGGCAATATATTTCGTACACCCTAAATAGTTTTTTAGGGCTTGGAAATTGGTATGTTTATAGAACGGTAGATACATGGGATCAAAGCCTATTCATGTCTCGAATCACGATTACACTTGATGCAGGTTATGCACCGATTGTCGCTGTGTACCAAACAGGAAAAACTAATGTTCCAAAACTAGTAGGACATACTTACTATGATTTACGACACTTTGTACCAATTTATGGATACGCTGATAGAAATGGTGTCTACTATAAAGATTCATCATCAGGACTTGGTGGAAGATTTGGTGGTGTTCCACAATCAGCATATATTTCAGCATATGATATGTCGTATTTAATTTGGGGAGGTTCGATTACTTATTAAGCGATTACTATTAGTTTTATTTTTTATACTTTTTCTGACTGGTTGTTCAACAAATAAAACAGCCTTTGACGACTTTGTAATTGTACAGAATAATTTTAAAACAGAATATACAAGCAATTATCAAAGCGACATCTATGATAAGCAAAATATTTTTGATACAACATGGGATACCTGGACACCTATTGAGAGAGAATTAGTAGATTATAATCCGATTGCAAATGCGGGTATTGATGCTAAAGGAAATTTAATGGTCGGTAAAATTGATGAGAACAGCAATAAGTCAATTATAGCTATATATAATATCGTAAATCAAAGTTATGAAAACATCGGTGAAACAAGCTCAGACAAATTTTTTGG
This sequence comes from Culicoidibacter larvae, assembly GCF_005771635.1. Taxonomy (GTDB): domain Bacteria; phylum Bacillota_I; class Bacilli_A; order Culicoidibacterales; family Culicoidibacteraceae; genus Culicoidibacter; species Culicoidibacter larvae. The sequence continues at coordinate 31,384 of NZ_VBWP01000013.1, forward strand.
ATTTTCTGGAATGTTTGATAATACCATGGTTTACTTTGAATATATAACTGGTGGGAATGTCGCTGTTCCAATTAACTATAAGTTATATGATACTAAAACAAAAACTACTGAAACTATTGATCTTGAATCATTAAGCGTTGTCCGGGCAACTAATTTTGTTGATCCTATCATATCTTACTACAAAGGGAAGATATACTTTGAGGTACAAAAAAGAGAGACAAGATATAATGGAAATCAACTTGTTGATTTGGGAATGTCAATTTACGAATATGATATTACTTCTAAGCAGGTAAAGGAATTACAGGAATTTGGAACTAGTCCGACGATGACTGCTGAAGGGTTGTACTTCGTAGAAAAAAGTACAGATCCTGATAATATATCAAGTCTGTATTTAAGAGATATGCAGACTGATATCATCACTGAACTAATTCCAAATGTAGCTATCTATACATATAGTGATGGAAAGAATGTAAGTCCAATTTACCCTAAGATAGTATGGAAGCCTAATCGTCAGCATGATTCTGACATGGATTCGCTTAATCTATATTCTAATGGTATAAACACGATCTTAAGTGAATATGATATTATTCCATATTGGGATTTAAGATTATATGGCACATATATTACTTGGCAACAATCCGGAGCTCCGGTATATCTGTATGATATTATAGAAAAAAACTATTTTGTAGTAACAGATAATTTCGGAGCAAATTTCTGTTTGCAGTCAGAAGATTTTATTTACTGGACTGAGGCAAAAGAAATAAACTATGATAATAAAAACGAAGAAAGTCCAACGATAATAAAAATTATATCTCTTACAAACTCTGTTACATTTGAAACTAGTTAAGAAAATATAAAAACACGCAGTTAATTTTAAACTGTGTGTTTTTATATTGGTTAACATAATCTAAATGATATGAAATATGGGAAGGAAATATCCATTGTTTGATTAAAAAGCCGACACAAAGTGCCGGCAAACTTAAGGATTCTACAATCAACCCAAAGGGAATATTGATTGTATGAATTTGGATAAGGAAATTAAGTAATTTCCTAAAAAGAGTTTTGTAACAACTGCTCATGGACACGCGAATAATGTTGTTACAAATAAATTATATGTGTGAACAGTAATTTTGTCTATTAAAATGTACTGAGCTAATCCATAAGGCAGAAAGTTCACAAATATTGACTTGTATAAGGATTTCTGCTCTTCATGAACATGCTACAGTCGTTGTATCATAATGTGCCATTTATTTTGTATAAAATAATAGCTATATCTTCACTTTACATATTTAAATACTTTGTTGGATACAAGAAATAAATATTGAATAATTATAGTATATTAAGGCTTCAAGATTTATTAATTTTGATTATAAAAATAGACAAATTCTTGACCCAGTTTACTTTGAAGTTGAATATGATGTTATTTCTATATCTAATTATTAATACTGGTTTACAAACATAGATTAATATGATGATATTACTAAGAAATTGAGATGCAATCAATTACAGCAATTAATTTGCAGCGATATATATAGTATACCTATACAATAACAAATAATGATGATATACTTAATAAAAAAATAATTGGAGGTATTAAAAATGAAAAAAGAAGTTGGTATATCTGTATATCCAGAGTTTTATGATTTAATTGAGATAAAAAGGTATTTAAAGAAGGCATCTGATTTAGGTTTTACGAAAGCATTCACTGCTTTACAAATTGCGGAATATAATTTTTCTTCAAAAGCGAAAACAATTGGTAAAAATGAATTTAAGGAGATCTTTAGCTATGCTAAATCACTAGGAATCAACTTTACAGCAGATACAACAAGAAATGTTTTTGATTCTCTTGGGGCAACTCCAACAAATCTAGAGCCATTTTATGATTTAGGCTTAGCAACTATTAGAATTGATGCAGGCTTTGATTATGAGGAAATTTGTTCAATGACAAATAATAAGTATGGCATTATTATTGAGTCTAATGCCTCGTTTTCTACTCCTAAAAATAAGCAATATTATGAAGAGGTAAAAAAATTTTGTAAACTGATTATGGATTTTGGAAATATTACTCAACTAGTTACCTGCTTTAACTATTTTCCAAGAATGGGGACTGGACATTCAAAAGAGTTTGTAAAAGAAGTAGTTCATCTATATAAAGAGTATAGTATCCCTGTTTCCGCCTTTGTCGCTTCTCAGTTTTCTGCACCTGATTTAAATGAACATGATCATGGAGTACAGACTATCGAAGAACATAGATTTATGGCTCCACATCTTGCTGCGCAAGAGTTATTTTGCTTAGGAGTATCGAATGTCATCATTGGTGACTCAATGGCATCAGAATCAGAGCTTTCTGAGCTATCTAGAATTAAGGACTTAGAACATTTAGAAATTCCAGTATTATTTAATCAGTACTTACCAAAAGATATTGAAAACAAAATAAAAAGTATTGTCATGACTAGTCGTGTTGATCAACCGGCAGACATAATAAGAAGCACTGATACACGAGGGATAGAATTAGCGCCTTTATATTGTGCTCCAAGAATAAAGTATTCAGTTACTATGGATAATATTATGAATTCGAGATACGCAGGTGAGCTTCAAATAGTTTTAAAGGAGTATGGTCCAAGACAAAACATTAATGTTATTGGAAAAATCGCTGAAGAAGGTCGACATCTCTTACCTTACATATTGTATGGAAACCAACGATTTGTACTAATTAATAAGTAATATGAGCTATGTGGCCAAAGAATTTTAGTAATATATTTTATTATTAATTTTATTTAATTGTTAAATAAATATACGTGTTATAAAACCTAAGAGTGTGCTATAATAAAAAAATGCCAATAGAAAACTATTTCACTTAAAATAGATAAAATTGCGATTGGTATAGTACTAATTGGAATTATATTTAAAAGCGAGTGCATTTATGGAATGATACAGAATAACTAAGCTACATCAAAATAGGTTTTAAAATCGGAAAATAGCTTAACAATTAAATTTGAGTTGGACAAATAATAACTTGTTTAGAAAAACAGTAACTATTTGATTTTGAGCATAATCATATATTATCTGATTGAAGATTATGGAGTATTATGTATATATGGAGGAGATCAAAATGATGCGGGTATTCATAGCAAAACATGGAATAATTGTGCTAATATAAGTACTAAAAAATTTTGGGATGAAGCAAAAGTGTTTGAAGATAGCGCATATTTATTTGTGGTTTTACGCAATTTATCAAAAATTGAAAATTTAAGCTATTGAAATAGTAATAAAGTAACAAGTAAACATCATACATAGTTATAGATATACTATACATAATTTTAATTATTTTAGGATTTTTAAGTTCTTTGTCACAACTAATTGTACTTGCTCACTAAGTCCATTTTTAATTGGACTGATTTTTGGTTAAATTTAACATAAGTATGATTCTCAGTTATGATTGATTCATCGTGAAACAGCGATGTACATATTCAAGTTCGAATAATAAAAAAATAAAAAGACCGCAAATGCGGTCTTTTCGCTTATTCAAATGGCTGCCATGTGCATATTCTAAAGCGAATGCTTATTTGTATTTTTCTGTTTTATGAATAATACTGCTGCTCCAGAAATCAATGCAAAAAATCCAAGTAGTATAAACCAGTCGTTTTGTCCAGTTTGTGGTAACAATGGCTCCTCGTTATTGTTACTTGAACTATCATTTTGATTTATTGGAGTCCATTGCGCATATAAGGTGATGTTATTTGCTGGCATTTTGTTTGTTGCAAAATCCCACTTATCTCCACCGGTTGCAGCAGTATACCATCCAGTAAATATATGGCCAGATTTTGCAGGTGCATTTGGTTCAGGTATTAATGTATCAAATAGAACGGTTTGACTTTCAGGAGCTATTCCCTCACCACCATTTGTTGCGATATCATAAGTTACGATATAAGCTTCTAATAATGGTTGAATAACTTGACCAGAGAAAGTCCCAATAGTAATGTTAGTATTAAAATTATAAGAGACACTTGATTGTGTACTTGGTAAATTGAACCAGTGAATCATAGGTGCATTATACGTTCCACCATCACTGATTGTTGTTGGAGTTATAGAACTACCGGCTGTATCAATAACTTTATTTTCAATGGTTAGATCGTTTGTTCTTTGAATAGATGGCAACGTTATTGTCTGACTATCTAACGTGAAAAAAATTAAATTAGCGAGGTTAGCAAGTGGGGTAATGTCACTAATTTGATTATTACTCAAATAAAGATATTGTAAATTACCAAGATTATACAGAGGTGTAATATCACTAATTTGATTATTACTCAAATAAAGATATTGTAAATTACCAAGATTATGTAGAGGTGTAATATCACTGATTTGATTATTAGATATAGAAATATAGATTAAATTAGTCAGATTAGCCAGTGGATTAATGTCGCTAATTTGATTACGAGTCAAATCAAAAAACTGTAAGTTAGCTAGATTAGCTATTGGGTTAATGTCATTGATTTGATTGTTGTCTAAATAAAGATTGCTTAAATGAGTCAGGTTAGTCAGTGGGCTAATGTCGTTAATTCGATTATTCATCAAATAAAGACTTTGTAATTTAGTAAGGGGAGCCAGAGAGCTGATATCACTGATTTGATTGCTGTCTAAATAAAGATTGTTTAAATTAGTCAAGTTAGCCAATGGACTTATATCACTTATTTGATTATCAGCTAAATTAAGAATGTTTAAGTTAGTGAGGTGTTCGATTCCGCTTATGTCAATAATGTTACTAGAGCCACCTGAAAGTTCTTTAATCCAGTCTAAATCCGCTTGTGTCACTTGATCAGTGACAGAACTTTTATTCAGTGTTTGTCTAATTATTTCTGCAAGATTAGCATCAGGAAATATTTGGTTGATTGCGGCAGGTGGAGGAGTTGTATTACTCGCTGCTTTGGTTGTTATTTCAGTCTTAGTTCCAAGTAGTAAACTAGATGCAAAAATGCCTCCAATTAATAGAGTTATACATAGTAGTGATTTTATTGTTTTCATAATATCCTCCTTTATTTACTTTATATCGAATTTATTATATCATATTTAGTTATTTTGTAACATAATATTCATTAAGAAAACGCTCAAATATTGGAGTTTATGCTAATTATATAATTGAGTGATGTACTATATTTAAAAGTAGTGTTGATTTATAATGATGTTTTCGAAATCTTTATGATATCAAGACCACTTTTGAATGATTAAAAAGCCGACACAAAGTGTCGGCAAACTTAAGGATTCTACAATCAACTCAAGGGGGATATTGATTGTATGAAATTAGATAAGGAAATAAAGTAATTTCCTAAAAATATATTGTAAAAACTGTTCATGGACACGCAAATAAAGTTTTTACAAATTAATTATATAATTGAGCAGCGAGTTTGTCAATTGAAATGTTTTTTACATTTCCTTCTTGGTTAACATAAGCTTTATGATACGAATAAAGAGGCTACTTAGTGTCGCCTCTTTTAATTTTGATTTACAAAGTATTGTGATTTTGTTATATTTATAGTAAGCGAAATACTTTCTGGGGAGTGAGGAATTTTGCAAAATAAATTTTCGGAGGAACAAAAATGAAAAAAATTCTATTCTTATTAGTTTGTACGTTAATTTTGAGCGCCTCAATACCTGTTGTTGTATCAGCTGAGGATAGCGTTCCAACAATTGAACAAATTATGAAAGACTATGAAGTTGGTTCAGATGAGGCAATTAATATTCAGAGTCGACTTCAAGCGGAAAAAGATTTTTATGAATTTGGAGCTGAAGTTCCATTAAAAATTGTACCGACACCTCGTAGTGGCAATTCTATTGATTATGAAACTCAAAAATTGGAGTTTGAGAGTCGGCTTTATGAAGCATATGAGAACATGGATTATGCTGCACTTGAGGCAATTAAACAAGAATTAATTGCAGCATCACCAGACAAAGAATGGGCGAATCCTCTTTCAAGATCAACAAAACAAATTGCCATGAATTTTTATAGACAAAAAAATGATTATTTTTGCGGTCCCGCAGCAGTAGCTATGGCGTTGTCAGTAAAAAATAAATATGTTGATCAATACGAGTTGGCTAATGATAGATGGTTAGAAACTTCTAAAAGAGGATTAACTCCGGGGCAATATATTTCGTACACCCTAAATAGTTTTTTAGGGCTTGGAAATTGGTATGTTTATAGAACGGTAGATACATGGGATCAAAGCCTATTCATGTCTCGAATCACGATTACACTTGATGCAGGTTATGCACCGATTGTCGCTGTGTACCAAACAGGAAAAACTAATGTTCCAAAACTAGTAGGACATACTTACTATGATTTACGACACTTTGTACCAATTTATGGATACGCTGATAGAAATGGTGTCTACTATAAAGATTCATCATCAGGACTTGGTGGAAGATTTGGTGGTGTTCCACAATCAGCATATATTTCAGCATATGATATGTCGTATTTAATTTGGGGAGGTTCGATTACTTATTAAGCGATTACTATTAGTTTTATTTTTTATACTTTTTCTGACTGGTTGTTCAACAAATAAAACAGCCTTTGACGACTTTGTAATTGTACAGAATAATTTTAAAACAGAATATACAAGCAATTATCAAAGCGACATCTATGATAAGCAAAATATTTTTGATACAACATGGGATACCTGGACACCTATTGAGAGAGAATTAGTAGATTATAATCCGATTGCAAATGCGGGTATTGATGCTAAAGGAAATTTAATGGTCGGTAAAATTGATGAGAACAGCAATAAGTCAATTATAGCTATATATAATATCGTAAATCAAAGTTATGAAAACATCGGTGAAACAAGCTCAGACAAATTTTTTGGATTTTCTGGAATGTTTGATAATACCATGGTTTACTTTGAATATATAACTGGTGGGAATGTCGCTGTTCCAATTAACTATAAGTTATATGATACTAAAACAAAAACTACTGAAACTATTGATCTTGAATCATTAAGCGTTGTCCGGGCAACTAATTTTGTTGATCCTATCATATCTTACTACAAAGGGAAGATATACTTTGAGGTACAAAAAAGAGAGACAAGATATAATGGAAATCAACTTGTTGATTTGGGAATGTCAATTTACGAATATGATATTACTTCTAAGCAGGTAAAGGAATTACAGGAATTTGGAACTAGTCCGACGATGACTGCTGAAGGGTTGTACTTCGTAGAAAAAAGTACAGATCCTGATAATATATCAAGTCTGTATTTAAGAGATATGCAGACTGATATCATCACTGAACTAATTCCAAATGTAGCTATCTATACATATAGTGATGGAAAGAATGTAAGTCCAATTTACCCTAAGATAGTATGGAAGCCTAATCGTCAGCATGATTCTGACATGGATTCGCTTAATCTATATTCTAATGGTATAAACACGATCTTAAGTGAATATGATATTATTCCATATTGGGATTTAAGATTATATGGCACATATATTACTTGGCAACAATCCGGAGCTCCGGTATATCTGTATGATATTATAGAAAAAAACTATTTTGTAGTAACAGATAATTTCGGAGCAAATTTCTGTTTGCAGTCAGAAGATTTTATTTACTGGACTGAGGCAAAAGAAATAAACTATGATAATAAAAACGAAGAAAGTCCAACGATAATAAAAATTATATCTCTTACAAACTCTGTTACATTTGAAACTAGTTAAGAAAATATAAAAACACGCAGTTAATTTTAAACTGTGTGTTTTTATATTGGTTAACATAATCT
>NZ_VBWP01000014.1 GCF_005771635.1 Culicoidibacter larvae
TTGACGCAACCAACAGATTCATCAGTGAATCTTGATGCATTAACCAACCCAACAAGAGCCGGATATAGCTTTGTCGGATGGTTCGATAATGCTGACACACAACACAGCGGCACATTCACAATGCCAGTTGGCGGATTAAGCCTCAAAGCAAAATGGACCGCAGATGACCAAGTGATTAGTTTCAACACCAAAGGTGGAACAGGTGTTGCCTCAATCACTGCGAAAACTGATACAACCGTTGACCTTGATACCGTAAGTACAACACGTCCTGGTTACCAATTTGATGGTTGGTATGTAGGCAGTACACAATACACTGGTGTTGTAACCGTACCAGCAGGCGGACTTGCGCTAGAAGCACGCTGGACAGCATTAGACCAAACCATCACTTTCGATGTGAATGGTGGTAACATAGCTACCCAACCGGCAGACATCATTCAAGTAACTGACAGCACAGTTGACTTAAGTGCGGTCACTGCACCAACATGGTTTGGACACAAGTTCTTAGGTTGGAAAGATGCGGCAGATACAAGTTACAGCGGTACAATCACTATGCCAGCAGGCGGATTAAACCTAATCGCTGATTGGCAAGACTTGATTGCTGATGGCACTTGGCAAATTGATGCTAACAACATCAAAATGACCTTATCTGAATTCTAAGCATTTGTAGATGCGAATACTATTGAACAAGAAATATTAACTCGTTCAGAAGCAAAAGCATGGAACAATGAAACAAGTGAAAGCTTAGACACAGTTCGTGCTGACCTTAGCACCGTAACTGCGGTTGAAGGTACTCATATGGCTACTGTTTACCTCGAAGAGGTTTCATCAGCTACAACACTTAGCACATATGCTTTTGATGACCAGGTGCAAGCTTTTAACGCAACAAGCACAAGTTTGCAAACAGCTATTAATATTGAACTCTACACTGAACCTCAAACAGCATTACCAACAACCGGTGATGACACAGCAATGATTGGCATTATTAGTGGGACAAGTATTATTAGTTTGGCAGGAATAATTATATATCGCCGTAGAAAATAAACTGAACAATTCTTATTTTAAGAGAAATTGAAAGCCGGTCCGGGCCAACCCCGGACCGGCTTTTTGCTTCTCCAATAATGACGTGTCTCGATAAATTATATGTGCTAAAATTGAGAAAAGGAGCTGAATCTATGATAGTAAAAACGATTGCTGCACATTTAGGCGAGGGTAGTTTTCCAACGTTTGCATCCGGAACAGCGGTTGAAATGGGAGCGAGCTGCCAACATTTTCTGCACTGGTCGGCCTGCGAAATTGATGGTTATCAAACGTATGTGCCGGATGTATTTGTTGAGCATGGATATTTGAATCAGGATTATAACCCAACTGAATTAGTAGCAGAACCGGATGAGTTAATGGAAGTATTACAGGTTGTTCATGCGTGGTTATTAGTGCGCTCAGAAAGAAGTGGTAAAGTTGGCTGGATGCCAGCTGAAAATGTTGTTTCAGTGTAAAAGTGTCGCATAAGCGACGCTTTTTTGTTACCACAACAAGATATACTATGAGTAAAGCAGGTGAGCTATATGCAGTTTCGTGAAGTGACGTGCAGTAAAGCGATGACTAAGCTGAATAGTAAATACCAGCCATATTCATGGGATTTGAATATTTATCGCGGTTGCAGTCATCGCTGCCAATATTGTTTTGCTATTTATTCACATCAGTATCTTGATTATGATGCGGAGGATTTTTTTGAGACGATTCATGTGAAAACGAATGTTGTTGATAGCTTGGAGCAACAGTTGCGGGCAAAATCTTGGAAGCAGGAAGTCATCAATCTTGGCGGCGTTACTGATAGTTATCAGGCGGCAGAACGCAAGTATCAGCTGATGCCGGATATTATCCGCTTGTTGATTAAGTATAAAACGCCAGCGATTATTTCCACTAAATCAGAGCTGATTCTACGCGATTTCGATCTTTGGCATGAGCTTTCGCAAGTAACTGCAGTAAATATTGCCTCAACTATTATCAGTTATGACGCTGAATTATTGCAGAAGATTGAACCGGGCACGCCATCGCCGCAAGCGCGTATGGCGATGCTGCATGAGTTTCGCAAAACCAATGCCGCAACCGGGGTGCATATTATGCCAATCATTCCCTATATCAATGATGGTGTTGAGCAGACTGCTGAGCTACTGGCTGCCGCTAAAGCCGCCGAGGTTGACTATGTACTGCCAGGCACATTGTATCTGCGTGGCTCAACCAAGCCGCACTTTCTCAAGTTTATTCACCAAACTTTCCCTGAGCACCACCAAGCATTAGTTCAACTCTATAATAATCGCGAACAACGCCAACTCTATAAACGCAACATGTATCAAACCCTGCTCAAACAAATTGATGACTACCGACTCTCAAGAAATTATATGGCACCCTTACTTGCACGGATGCCCAAACAAGCGCAGCAGTTACAATTGATTTTATGAGAAAATAAAAAAACGGATGCCGTTAACGGCATCCGTTTTTCACTTATCTTTAAACATTCCCCGGTCACGCATCTCGGAAATGAATCCGGCACTTAATACCCCACTAGGGATGGCAATCAAGCCGATACCAAGAATTACCAGTAATGAACCGGCAATTCGGCCTACAACGGTGATTGGATACATATCTCCGTAACCGACCGTTGTTACCGTTGATATTGCCCACCACATCGTGGTCATAATATCCGGGAACTTATCAGGCTGAACAAGATTTTCAGAAGAGTAAACCACAACTGAGGTAATAAAGACGACGATTGCAGCAAGGGAAACTGTGGTTATCAAGATTTCTTTTTCGCGAATGAATACGCGTTTGATAATATCAAGCGGTTCAGAATACTTATCAAGTTTGAAGACCCGGACAACCCGTAGAATTCGGATAACTTGTAAGAATTTTAAATCGATTGTCGATGCCGGAATCAGTGCCGGAACAACTGAAAGCAAGTCAATAATACCGTTTACCGAGAAAATGTATTTAATTTTATCCTCAGCAGTATAGATACTTAATATGTAGTCAAGCCCAAAAATGATAACTAATAAGATATCGAGCATGTCAAAATAAAGACCGTATTGTTCTTCAAGTGAAGTAACTGACTGCAAGACAGTGGCAATACAGGCAACAAAAACCGGAATCAAAATAATGATCTCATACCGGGTAGAATTCATAAAAGTAAATATTTTCTTTTTCATAATAACCTCTTAAATATGTAATAGATACCCTAACTATACCCAAATTTTGCCAAAATAGCAATGTTTTAATAATCTAGCAGGAAAGTTTAAAAAAAGGGATATAAGCCTATTTTATTTTGGTGATAAAATTATTGAAAATGTTAGTTTTATGAGCGAACTTTTTCCTTACAGTGACGGGCGTATATGCCTTTATTTTGTGAGTGCACTCAATTGCGATTATTATTGGGGTATGATAAAATGTAAACATGGGTTATAGATATATGAAGGTGGGCATATGATAAAACGAACTATTAAACAAGTGTCGGAATTGCTGCATGTCAGTGAGCACACGTTGCGATTCTATGAAAAAGAACGCTTGATTGTCCCGGAGCGGGGAGCGAACGGGTATCGAATTTACGATGAGGAGGCCGTACTGCTTTTAAAATATATTATTGCAATGCGTTATTGCGGATTTACTATTCCGGAGATTCGCAGTGTTATTAAATATTTTTACGATGGATATACTGCTGAAGTTGTTCAAAAGATTGCCGCATTACTGGAAGAGAAAAAAGAATGGGTCGCAGGCATGCAGGCGCATTATAATAGCATTGCTGCAGTTATCAATGAGGCAGAACAGCAGCTAAGTCATGCCTCATCATCAGATATTGAAGCGGCATTTGATGAAATAGTTGACCAAATTATTCAAGATGCTCAGGGACCTGAGCACAGCAATGAATTTGATGACATTCTGTGAAAGCATTGCTTTCTTAGGTTTTCAGTGTATATTTATGGATTTTTACCAAAAGCGGGGGTATCCCTCCGCTTTTTGTGTATAATTGAACTATAATAATTGAAAGAGGGATATCATATGAAATTAGTACGAGTTACATTGCTTGCTATTGCAGCAAGTTTGTTACTTGCGGCTTGCGGAAAGCCGATTATTGAGCGTGATGCTCAATATCAAATGGGGGATTTTGCAGTAACTGAAAATGCAGAGTTTGGTGTATCTGCTACAGAGGTGATACTGGAAGAAGGAGATGACGGTGTTGAACAAGTTGTTGTTGATATAATGATTGTGAATAATTCACTGGATATTTTTAATGTTAGTGATTTAGACATTGACTATTATACGCCAACCGGAGAAGAGCTTGAATATACCAGTGTCAAAGATCCTGGAGAGAATTACATGCTTCCTGGTGGGAATACTTTGGCTACTTTATTCTTGAAATATACCGAAGATGGCACTTATTATCTAAACTTCCTTGATGCTACTGATAAGGAAACTTTATATGCAATTGAAGTAAAAAAAGGCGAAGTTATTGAAAAAGCATTGCCAGAGGTAACAAACACTGCTTCAGCCGATTTAGGCAGCAATGTTGAAAAAGGTGTTGCTAGTGGATTGGGTAATTTAGAATTTACTTTTGGTACCACAAATATATATACTTTGACAAGTTTTGGCTCAGACCAACTATATTATGGAGTAGAACTAACGATTAGAAATACTGGTTCAGATGCTGTAAACTTTGATGGGTATTCGTTCTATCAAATCTATACTTATCAAGATAATACAGTAAGTTTTAGCTCGGTTATGAATCAAATAGGTTCAGATGATGACGATGTTTTGGAAATTGGTGAAGTAACAACATTGGAAGCCGGAGAATCAAAAGCAGTTACTTTAATGGTTTCATCATCACCAAGTGCCGGAAAAGATTTATTTGCTAGATATATTGAAATCACTTTTGATGGTGAAAAGATTACTTATAAATTTTAGAAAAACGCAAGCGCTTAGCGCTTGCGTTTTTATGATGGTTTTCAAGATGAGCTTTTTGTTTTCAATTTTTGAAAATGAAAAGCCGGGTTTTTCAAAATATGAAAAGGGTTACAGATGTATCTTTGTTATAATGAAGGTAAGATAAGAATTAGGAGGTCATGTAAATGGCAAATAAAGGTGTTAAAATCGTTACAATTGGTGGAGGGTCTAGTTACACTCCCGAATTAGTAGAAGGATTTATCAAACGTTATGATGAATTACCAATCCGTGAACTTTGGTTGGTTGATATTGAAGAAGGTCGCGAAAAGCTGGAAATCGTTGGCGCAATGGCGCAACGGATGGTGAAAGCAGCAGGTATTGATTGTACCGTTCATTTGACTTTGGATCGTCGTGAAGCTTTGAAAGACGCTGACTTTGTTACAACGCAATTCCGTGTTGGTTTATTACAAGCACGTATCAAAGATGAGCGTATCCCATTAAGCCATGGTATGATTGGTCAAGAAACCAATGGTGCCGGCGGAATGTTCAAAGCATTGCGTACAGTACCGGTAATCTTAAGTATTGTTGAAGATATGAAAGAATTATGTCCAAATGCTTGGTTGATTAACTTTACCAATCCAGCTGGTATGATTACTCAAGCTGTTTTAACTCACGGAAACTGGAAAAAAGTTATTGGTCTTTGTAATGTGCCAATCGGCGCAACTAAAATGGATGCTGCCGCTCTTGGTGTTGAAGAAGAGGATTTACGTTTCCAATTCGCTGGTTTAAATCACTTGCACTGGCATAAAATTAAAGATACTAAAGGTAACGATCGCACGATGGAAGTAATTGATAAATTAACTGACGTCAGCGGTGTTGATTCAGGTATTGCTAACTTAAAAATGTTACGCTTCTTACCTGAACAAATTAAAGACTTAGGTATGATTCCATGTGGTTATCACCGTTACTACTACATGACTGATGTTATGTTAGCTGATGAACTTGAAGAATATAATACTATTGGTACCCGTGGTGAACAAGTTAAGAAATTGGAAGATTCATTATTTGAATTGTACAAAGACCCTAACTTAGATTACAAACCAGAGGAATTATCAAAACGTGGTGGTACTCACTATAGTGACGCTGCATGTGAAGTTATCAATTCAATCTACAACAATAAAGGAACTACTATGGTTGTTAGTACAGAAAATAACGGAACAATCGATGATCTGCCATACGATTGCGCTGTCGAAGTCAGCGCAACTATTGATGCTAGCGGTGCACATCCAGTCAACTGGGGGAAATTCCCGGCATCAGCTCGTGGGTTAGTACAAGTTATGAAAGCTATGGAAGAATTAATTATTGAAGCCGGAGCAACCGGAGATTATGGTAAAGCGTTACAAGCATTTACTATGAACCCGTTAGTTGTAAGCGGCGATGGTGCTAAAGCGTTACTTAACGAAATGTTAGTTGCTCACGAAGCGCACTTACCGCAATTCGCTGATTCAATTGCTAAAATTAAAGCGAATCAATTATAATTTTGTGACTCACCGCTTTTAGGCGTTCGCAACTTACCGGTCCGGATGATTGTACATCCGGACCATTTTTTGTACATTTAATTGCATCATCCTTTTTATTATCGCTGTATGTGTTATTATTTAAGTAAGATTTACGTGAAGGAAGGTAAAAGCTATGGGATACTTTGGACCGTTGGGACCAGCTGGTTTCAGACGCAGAGGCCGCCGGCGCGGACTTGCAGTCGGTTTGATGGTGGGTAGCGCGATGGGCCGTGGGGAGCAAGCGAATGCAGCAGCGCAACAGCAGAGCGGTGCTGGTAAGCTAACTGACGAGAGTGCTTTGGAAAAGCTGAGTCAGTTGCATGAGGCCGGTATTTTGACTGATGTTGAATTTGAAGCGAAGAAGAAACAGGTTTTAGGTGAATAGAAGAAAGCCCCGGGTCCCGATTTGTAGGACCCAGGGCTTTTAATTTTCTTGAAAACATGTTTTCGTTTTGGAAACCTGATAGCAATGGTAGCTAAACTATTGTTTTATGAAAGCGCTTTTGGTACATTGAATTCATAGGTTAAGTAGTTGTATCGAGGAGGGCTTCAAAGCAGAGGATTGCATAAGCAAAGAAACTATTGGGTACATCAAGGCGGTTGCCGCTGATTTGGCTTGGTTCACAAGTGATTGGCAGAGTAGCGTGTTTTGCTATTGGTGAGTTGGCATCGCCGCAGAAGCTGATAATATCAATGTTGCGATTAGCAGCATTCTGGATATTTTCGAGCAGACGGGCATTTTTACCGGACTGGGAAACTACAATTAGTAAAGTTTCTTTTTGATAGTTGGCAAGCAAGAGCTGGATGTGGTCACTGGTGATGCTTTGATAACCGTTAAGTAGAAGTCGCTCACTGATGTAGTTAGCAATAAGTCGGGAGAAACCTAAGCCAAGGACAAGAATGCGTTTATCATGATATTGATTGAGCAGAGCTTGGAATTGTTCGCGGTGTGCTGCGACATCTTCGAAAAGCATCTCAAAGCCGGTAGATTCCGGATTCGTAAGTGGTTTTGTTCGCAGGTTAAAAATGAGCTCAGAATAGCCATTAAAACCTAAGCGTTTGGCTAACTTAAAGACTGTTGCTGTTGAGGTAAAATTTGCCTCAGCAACTGAACGGATTTGTACTGCTTTTGGATTATCAATGTTATCGATAATATATTGCAACAAGGTTTGTTCAAATTCATCAAGTTGCATGGTAATTGCTAAATCTTCAAAGTTTTGCATACGACACCCTCCCCGGGATTTCAACTATTTATATCTAATTTTATTATAGTCAGCAGAATGACAAATTTCAATATCGAAAGGAAAGAAGACATTATGAGTACAGTATTCAGTCAGGACCCATGGAGTCGCGTGACAACAAGAAACGGACTAGCCGGGGACGAGGTAATTTCAGCACTGCAAAAATCAATTCGTCGCGGATTAACTGAGGACGCTTGTGCCTTTGCTTATGAAATGTATATCACATCAGAACAAATGGAAGATAAACTATGGCGCCGACTATTGGCAATTTCAGTTGAAGACATCGGTATGGGCAATATTCATGCCGCTGAACAAATGCGTACATTAAATGAATTACGTAAAGAGTTTGACTACCGTGATGGTGATCGGCCGATTTTCTTTATTCATGCGATTCGCATTCTTTGTAGTTCTGAAAAAGATCGCTCAAGTGATCTTTTGAAAAATATTATTATTAAAGGTTTTGCAATGGGTAATGTTCCGGAAATTCCGGATGTTGCTTTAGACAAACATACAACACGCGGTTTAGCAATGGGACGCGATTCATTCCACTTCCTCAATGAAGCAAGTATTGTTATTCCACAAATGGCAGTTGATAATAATTACAAAGAAAGATACGCAAAAATTCTTGAAAAATATAATAAAGATGATGTAGCACCAACGACGTTCACGTATAACCCATATCAAACCTAAACGGTTGTAAAACGCATATTAAACGTTTTTCGACGTAAATCTTCGATTTACTAGTCCCTTTGGGAATCCGTTTATACTTTTTTAAGTACAAATAGGGAGGCTATTTATATGAACAATTTAAAAACAAAAGCAGAGAAAATTTTATATGGTGCCGGTGAAAAATTAGGGAACCAACGGCATCTTAAAGCAATTTCAAGCGGGATGATGCTGATTTTGCCACTTATTGTTATTGGCGCATTATTTATGATTGTTGCCAATCCACCAATAAATGTAGATTTGGTCGATCCGCTGACGACCAACCCGATTTTCCAATTTCTTTTGGCATGGAAAAGCTTTGCTGTTACTAACTATGGCTACTTAACAGCACCGTTTGATATGACAATGGGACTTTTCGGCGTATTTGCGGCATTCACCATTGCATACCAACTAGCAAAAGAATATAAGCTATCTTCAATTACTGCCGGACTGGTATCAATGACGATGTTTGTTTTAGTTTGTGCGACACCAGTAGTAGACGGCACAATCAGTATGAATTATTTGGGTGCAAACGGTTTGTTTGTAGCAATTATTATTGCTTTACTGAGTGTGGAAGTATTCCACTTAGTAGAAGTAAAAAACTGGAAACTGCAATTTCCCGATGATGTTCCACAGATGGTAACATTATTTGTGAATTCATTGTTGCCAATCTTAATTAACATCATTGTCTTCTACGGCATCAATATTTTATTCGTTTATTTTATGGGCATGAACTTCCCTGATGTCATTATGGCATTATTAACCCCAGGGCTCAGTGCAATTGACAATATTTGGGTATATATTGCTATTGCTGTCTTTGCAAATGTACTCTGGCTCTTCGGAATTAACGGAACCTCAATAATTTTCCCGATTGTCTTTACCGTTGGTATTGCTAATACTGGTATCAATGCTGAGGCAGTGCTAAATGGGCAAGATCCAAGTGTAATTATGAACTTACAGATGATGCGTTACATGATTCTTGGCGGCGCCGGCAATACATTAGGTTTAGTTTTATTGATGATGTTTAGTAAATCAGCACAATTGAAGGCGGTTGGTCGACTTTCGATTGTGCCCGGAATATGCGGCATCAATGAACCGGTTATCTTTGGCGGTCCGGTTGTTTTCAACCCAATCTTAGCGATTCCATTCCTGATCATGCCGGTTATCAGCTTGCTTTTAGGATACGTTGTGCAGATGGTTGGCCTGGTTACTCCGGGATATATTATTGACCCATCATTCACACCATTCTTTATCCAAGCATATCTATCAGGCCTCGACTGGCGTAACATTGTCTTCGTCGTTGTCCTTGTTGTTATCAGCGTAGCCGTTTATTATCCATTCTTTAAAGTATACGAACGCAAATTACTCAACGATGCAACCAAAGTAAACGCAGAAGAAGAATTATCGACGGTTTGATGAAATACCGCGAAAAAGCCGGGAGTGCTGCACTCTCGGCTTTTCCCGTACTTTATTAATTTCGGTTAACAATTAGCGCTGAATACGGTATAATTAAACTGATTAACCAAAAGGAGTGGCGCAAATGAAAAATCAAGAACGTATCGATAAGTATATCCAGTTGATTGTCCATCGCGGCGTACAAATTACTGTCGGCGATAAGCTGATCATTTTCTCAATGGTTGAGAATCCGGAAATTACCCGGGCAGTTGTTGCCGAGGCCTATAAAGCCGGTGCCCGTGAAGTAGTGGTGCAATACAAAGATGAACAAATCAGTCGTCTGACCGGTCTATACGCTGCCGACGAAGTCTTTGATGTCTACCCGAAATGGCAGGCGGAATTGTACACGATGATCTGCGAAGAAAATGTTAAGTTGCTGCATTTGGCTTCAGAAGATCCGGAAGCATTAAACGGCGTGGAACCAAGCCGCCTCATGCGCTTGCAGAAAGCGGCTCAAGAACCGCTGAAAACATACCGCAGCCAGTTAATGGGTGACTATCTGACATGGAGCATTGCCGGAGTACCGAACATTGCTTGGGCAAAAAAAGTGTATCCTGAATTAGATGAAGCAGCTGCAGTTGAAAAACTTTGGGATTCGATTCTCTACTCAGTGCATATTGATGATCAAGATGATCCGCTTGCAGGCTGGGATGCCCATACTGCGCGCTTGCAACATGCATTGGAGCAGATGAATGATTATAACTTCAAAAGCTTGCACTATACCAACAGTTTAGGCACTGACTTATTTATTGGTCTGCCTGAAGGACATGCTTGGGAAGGCGGTAAGTCAACCAACAAAACAACTAATACTAAATTTAACGCTAATATGCCGACTGAAGAAGTATTCTCACTGGCAGACTGCAATAATGTTGAAGGAGTAGTTTATAGTTCAAAACCATTATCATACAGTGGTGTGCTGATGGAAAACTTCGGTTTTCGTTTTGAAGCTGGCCGGGTAGTAGAAGTCTTTGCTGAGAATGGTAAAGATATGCTTGAAGAAATGATTGCCAGTGATGATGGTGCCGGTCGTATTGGTGAAGTGGCATTAGTGCCATACCATTCACCAATTTCACTCATGGACACAATTTTCTATAACACGCTTTATGATGAGAATGCGTCATGTCACTTAGCACTAGGTGCTGCTTATCCGACAACTTTGCCGGCAAGTGATGGCAAAACACCGGAAGAATTAAAAGCAATGGGTTTCAATGAATCGCTGATTCATGTTGACTTTATGATTGGAACGGCCGACCTAAAAATTATTGGTACAACCCAAGACGGTCAAGAAATTCCAGTATTTATTGATGGTGATTTTGCCTTCTAAAGAAGATAAAAAAACTGCGGAAGTTTACTTCCGCAGTTTTTTTACATTTTAAATGGAGTTACCTCAGCGTTTTTATCAGCAAAGCGAACAATATACTTGTGCTCGCCGTCAAATAATACCGCACCGGTTAATTGGATTTTCAGTAAACAGGTACCCTCGTCTTTTTCATTAACATGAGCATCGTAAAACTGAATAAATACTTGCCGCAGTTCATCGCGCAATGCCTTGTTCTGTGGCTCAAGCGGGTGTCCGAGGTTCTCGGCGTCGCCCCAAGCCTGAAACAGGCTTTCGGCGTCAGTCACCGGCACTTGCTGTTCAACACCGCGGCAAAGTCCGGCACGCGGATTCTTGGCAATTTGCTGCATCTTTATCGAGGCGGTGTGGCTAGTGATGTAGATAGCACCATCTTTGTAGTAACCATTAATATTGCGGGCAGTAGGGATATCATCAGCACTCGTCGCCAGCGCGAATACCACATTATGTCCTAATTGCTCAGTTAAGACAGCTTCAGCTTTATCATAATCAGTCATAAAAATTCCTCCCTTAATCATGTTTGATGTTACTAGTATAGCACGGAATGAATGAAGATAAGCGACATTGCGAAAATATCACATTGTTGACAGCAGCAAGGGATTTCGGTATAGTTAATGTAACTAGAAACAAAGTGAGGTGAGAATTTTATGTTAGCGAATAATGCGCAGTTAAAATTAGTCAGTTATTTATATTTAACTTGTGCGCTTGTAAACAAAGTGCTTTTTACAGGGGAGGAGTCTGCCCAAATGAGTACAAAATTACATAATTATTCGTAGATAACATGGAATTCTTTTTTGGTTTATAAGAACTTGAACAGGAGCAGCCCGTGGGGTCTGTTCCTGTTTTTATTTTCAAATAAACAGCTATCTGCGAACATATTTAAAGGAGAATAAAAAATGATTGCAGTAGCAGTAAATAAAGTGAAAAAGAGCTATGGCGGGAATGTTGTGTTGGAAGATATAACATTTTCGATTCAAGAGGGCGAGCGGATTGGTTTTATCGGCCGCAATGGTGAGGGCAAGAGTACAATTTTAAAGATTATTGCCGGTATTGAATCGGTTGATGGCGGTGAAGTTTTTCGCAAGAAGCAGATGAGTATTGGGATGCTTGATCAGATTCCGGAAGCAGAGGCGAATGAATCGGTTGAGGAATTTTTATTAGCAGCATTTACCGATGTTTTAGCGTTACAGCAGCGTTTGCACGAATTGGAAGCAATGATGGCTAGTGATATGAGTGAGCGGGTGCTTAATCAATATGGCCGAATACAGAGCGAGTTTATTGAACTTGGTGGCTATCAGATTGAAAGTGAAATTGCACGGATACTCAATGGATTAGGGATTGCTGATTTAGCGAAGCAGCGGTTTGCTAAGTTGTCTGGTGGCGAGCGCACGAAGGTGGCGCTGGCGCAATTGCTGTTGCAACAGCCGGACTTGCTGTTGCTGGATGAGCCGACCAATCATTTAGATTTGGCGGCGGTTTTATGGCTGACTAACTTTGTAAAAAATTATAACGGTACCTGCTTTATGGTTTCGCATGATCGCTACTTTCTTGATGATACCGCACAACGTATTTTTGAATTGGATAATAAAACGATGTATGAATATACCGGTAACTATTCAGCGTATTTGGTAGAACGTGAAGCGCGGATATTACGCGAGTTTCAGGAGTATAAGGACCAGCAGAAGAAAATTACTAAGATGAAGCAGGCAATAAAACGTCTGCGTGAGTGGGCGATGGCTGCCAATCCGCCAAATGCCGCGCTGTTTCGCCGGGCTAAAAATATGGAGCGGGCATTGGCAAGAATTGAGTTAGTTAAGAAGCCCAATACGGCTAAGCCGATGAATTTACAGTTCGAGACTGGTAAGCGCAGTGGTAAGGATGCTTTGATTTTTGAGGCCGTGAGTAAACAATTTGCTGATAAAGTGATAGTATCGGCGGTTGATTTGCAAGTTCGTTACGGCGAACGAGTTGCTTTGATTGGCGAAAACGGCGCCGGCAAGTCAACGATTCTTCGACTTGCATTAGGGAGTGAAGCGGTTGACAGCGGTAAGGCAATGTTAGGTTCACAGGTAAAAATTGCCTATTTGTCACAAGATTTTGTTGTTGATTCACCAAAGCAGCGAGTTATTGATTTCTTTCGCGAACGGGTGTTGGTTGATGAGGGGAAAGCGCGCCATCTGTTGGCTCAGTTTTTATTCTATGGCGATATGGTTTACCGCCGGGTCAGCGATTTAAGCGGTGGCGAACAGATGCGTTTGCGCTTTGCAGCATTTGTGAATCAGCCGGTGAATATGCTGGTATTGGATGAACCAACCAATCATTTAGATATTGCCTCACGCGAAGTACTTGAAGAAGCAATTAAGAACTTTGCGGGAACGGTGATTTGTGTGTCGCATGACCGTTACTTTATTGATCAGCTTTGCGACCGTGTGCTTTGGCTGGAACAAGGCATGCTATCTTCGTACCCGGGCAATTATTCATACGCTTTTGAAAAACGATTGGAGCAGGAAAAAGCCGGGCGCTAGGCGTCCGACTTTTTTTAACTTTTCCTAAAAAGAGAGATTGTAAACAATTATATTTTTCGGTACAATATATAATAACTATATATGAAAAAAGGGGTAAAATATGGCAGTTTCTACATACAATTGTCCGAATTGCGGGGCAGCGGTAGTGTTTAATGCAGAGACACAGCTTTTTGGGTGTGATTATTGCGGTGGTAGCTTTACGGAGCCGGAGATTAAACAACTTACTGATGCGCTGGCAGGTAAAAATCAAGAACGAGCAAAAGTTGAACAAGAGAGCGAAGCAATTGGTGGACAAATCAATTATCATTGTAGTCAGTGCGGAGCTGAAATTATTGGTGATGAAAATACGTCGGCAACTTTTTGCTTGTATTGTCAGAGTCCAACAATCATTCCTTCACGACTAACTGATAAATTTGCGCCAAATATGCTGATTCCATTTAAAATCAGTAAAGAACAGGCCGTGCAAACTTTTATGAACTGGTCAGCAAGTGCGTGGTTTGTGCCAAATGATTTTCGCTCAAAGTCGCAGCAGGAAAAGATGTCAGGTCTTTATGTGCCATTCTGGCTTTTTGATTTTAAAGCGGAGTTTGCTTTTAATGGTACTGGGACTAAAGTGAAAACATGGCGGGCAGGGAATTACCGCTATACACAAACTGATACATATCAGATACAACGTCAAGGAAATATGGGGTTTGCTCATATGCCAGCTGACGGGTCTAAAAAAATGAGTAATGAAATAATGGACTTGCTTGAACCATATAATTTTACTGATTTGCAAAAATTTGAGCCAGCTTATTTATCAGGCTTTTTTGCTGAGAAGTATGATGAGGATCAAACGGTGGTATTTCCGCGGATTTCTGAGCGTGGTAAGAAATATTGTAATGAGAATGTCAGTCGAACCATTTCCGGGTATACGACGATGGCAATTGAGCGCCAAATTAATATTCCTAAGGCAACTCATAACTATGCTTTGTTGCCAGTATGGATTTTAGGCTATAAATACAATGATAGAATTTATTATTTCACTATGAATGGACAAACCGGTAAAGTAATTGGCAAATTGCCGGTGAGTCGCGGTAAAGTTGTTCGCTTTGCCATTCTATTGGCAGTTATCAGCTTTATCATTATGTTCATCGGGGGGGCGTTGGTATTATGACAAAGATAAAATTATTGTTTGCGACTTTGCTAATTGGGATAATCAGTTTGACAATAGCACCGGCAACCCAGACTTTTGCAGCTGTTGATACCGAACAACGGATATATGATGCTGCTGATTTGCTGACTGATTCACAGGAGGCAGAATTAAAAGCTCTTTCCGAATCATTGAAAGCAACCACCAATATGGATATCATTATGGTGACGACTAATAATAGCGAAGGTAAAAGTTCGATGGCTTATGCTGATGATTTCTATGATTATAATGGGTTTAGTGAAGATGGCATTTTAATGCTTATTGATATGGATAATCGCGAAGTGTGGATTTCCACCTCAGGCTTAGGTATTCGTTACCTGACTGATGCACGGATTGATACGATGCTGGATAACATTTTTGCTTACATGCCAAATGACTATCATATGGCGGGGAAAACTTTTTTCAATGATGTTGAACATTATTACCAATTAGGTATTCCCAGCAACCAGTATAATCAGGATGAAGAAGGCAATATCGATCCCTATTATCCAGCGGAAGTAAAAACTTTTGGTGGGCAACTATTAAAAACACTGACTATGTCGCCGGTATTCTTAATAATTGCTGCTGGCTTTGGCGCTTTAGTTGCCTTTATCGCTTCAAGACGCAAAAATGCCCGGGTAACCACCAATTCATCAACATATGCCAATGGCGATTTGCAATTCCAAATTCAACAAGATACATTTATTAACTCGCATACTAGCCAAACTTATATTCCGCCTGCCAGCAGTTCACGTAGCAGCGGTAGCAGTGGCAGAAGTTCCACTCATAGTAGCAGCAGTGGTCGCAGTCACGGCGGTGGCGGGCGCAAGTTCTAGGGGAAATTAAAAAGCGTTCAATCATGGATTGAACGCTTTTTGCTTATTATTTTATTTCGGTTCCACAATTAGAACAGAATTTACCAGTAGCTTCAGTGCCACATTCAGGACAGAATTTTTTCTTTGTTGGAGCTTCGGTTCCGCAATTAGAACAAAATTTGCCATTTACCGTTTCTCCGCAATTGTTGCAAGCTATGTCCGCCGCTTCAGTTGGCTCCGCGCTTTGCTCAGCAGCCTTTGGTTGCGTCGGATTCGGATCATACGCTTGCATCTCCGGTCCCTTTGGCATGCTGTTATCATTCATAACTGCACCGGCAGTTCCGGCAACAACACCGCCGGTTGCCGCACCCATCATGCCCATACCCATAAAGGTATTGATAGCGCCATTCTCGTTTTTAGCAGCATCTTGAACTGCCTTACCATAAGCATCGGTAAGCGTTCCTTTTTGTTGATAGATATCGCCACCAATTTCGTAAGTATCGATTTTTTTCTCTGACTCTTCATCAAGGGTTACCGATTCAACAACGAAACTAACAATATTCAATCCGCGGTCGCGAATTGCCTGATCATAAATATGCTCGTCCATAGCGCGTTTAATTTCAAGACTCTTGCTTGGCAATGAAAGTGCCGGAATTTTATATTCTTCACTTCCTAAGCCATTCAATACGTTAGTGAAAGCACCGATAACTTCACTGCGCATTTGTTCATTGATTTGGGTTTTGGTATAACGATCGGCAGTTCCACCGATAACTTGCATAAACAAAGCCGGATCGGTAATTTTAAAAGTATACTTTCCGAAACATTTAATTTCTAAACGCATTGGTATATAACCACCAGTACGCGCATTCATAACGACATGTTCGAAGTCACGGTAAGGAATTGGTGCCGGACTGCCGAATTTATTATCAATAATTTCTTTGGTATTGAAATAGAAGACTGCTTGCTGGCGGGCACGCTCACCACCATAAGTAAAACGTTCCCACATTTGTTTAAATACTGGGCCGAATTGTCCGGCAAAGAATGATGGTGTTGCTGATGTATCATATGTATACATGCCTTCTTCAGCAGTTGCATCAACAACGCGGCCGTTATCGTAAACAACTGCCATTTGGCCTGGACCAACGACAATCATACTTTTATTAGCAAGTACACCATTTTCTGGTGTTACCCGTTGCATTAATATTTCATTCCCCATATCATTGCAACGTATTGCTTTTTTCCATTGGTCTTCAAGGGTTGAGTCAATTGCTGAACCGGCGTTGCCTACAACGGAAGCCAGCATTTTAATTAATCCCATTTTGTTCCATCCTTTCAAATCTGTAAAACAGTAATATTATCATTATTATACCATTTTTAATTATGAGTTTATATGTTTTTTTCTAAATGAAGTTTTGCTTTCCGCAGAGCGTAAAGGTGGAACATGTGCCAGAAAATAAATGCCGCGATTGCTGAGAATATTGCTAGAATCACAAAGCTTAATCGAAAGCCGATAACGCCTACGAAAGTGATGAATAGCGGAGCGATAATCCTAGCACATGTGTTTGGGAAATCAGCTGCGGCTAAGTATTGCGCACGCTGATTTTCTGGTGCGATTTCAACAATAAAAGTACTGTTTGGGGCAACTAGAATTATTTCACCAAAGGTGAGCACAATCATGCCTAAAGCTAGGAATAGCATTGATGAATCAACACCGAAGAGCAGCATTGAGGCGCTGTAAGCGCCGGCGCCGATTGCAAAGATTGTTTTGTTAGAAAAACGCAAGCGAATCATTAAGCGTTGCAGTAAGATACCAAAGAGGCTGATCATAATGCCGTTGATAGCAATAATGATACTGTATTTATCAACTGCAAAACCAAATATAGATATTTTACTATCAGCGTATATTGAAAGCATGCTACCGAATTGGCTGGCAGTAATTGAGAGCAGAATCCAGGCAACAGCAAAGAGACCAAAGATGCGGTCACGATAAATAGTCATGTAGCCAGCAAATTGCTTATGTAAAGTGGTGAACCAGCCGGGAACATCTTTAAGCAACAATTTCTGTACTTGATGGTGAACCGTCTCATGAAACTGGGTGGTGATGACCAAATACATGATGATGCTGATAATGAAAGCGGAAAGCATGATGAAAAAGGGGTATTCAAAAAAGAGCACGCCACCAATTAATGGACCAACAACGATAGTGATGTTGGCGATGACATAAAAGGTAGAGAATACTGCCGGGCGATCTGCCGGTGCCACCAGGTCGGCAACCATTGCCCGTGAGGCGCTGTTGTAGAATGCTGAGAATAGACCGGTCGTCGCATAGGCAAAGACGGCAAAAAGTGGCAGTTCTGGTAAGAGCGGGAAGAAGCAAATCATATAGAAGATAAAGGTGAGTATCCGCAAAACTGATGCAATCTGCATCATTTTTTTGCGTCCATATCGATCTGCCAGGTAACCACCCATTAATACTGCGACGGCCTCGAATGTTTTTAAGCCGAGCAAAAGAATACCGGTTGCCAACTCCCCGTAGTAGCTAGTAAAAAAACGGGTCATATATGGGAAGAACATCCAATATAAAAAGCCGTTAGTAAATTCCATATAAAGGCGGTACTTTAGATTCTTGTCCCAGTCGCGAAATTTCATAGCATTATTACCGCCCTTCGAAAATATATTGTTCCAATTATAGCAGAAATTTATTGGGAAAAGAAGTGCAATTTCATTCTTTTCAATTTTTGGAAGAAAAATAAAAAAGCGGCACGCTGCGTGCCGCTTTTTTCAGTTTTAATATATCCCGAAGATAAGTACAAAAACAAATGCTAGAACCCAAGCAATTACTTGCCAGGCAACATTAATAATCAATGCCCAAACGAATGGACTGAATTGAATTTGTTTGCCGCCAAGGTTCGCTTTTAAGTCAAATAATTTAACTAGTGGATCACAGATTGTTGCTAAGAACTTTCCAAATCCGCTGTCTAAATATTTTTCCATCCAGTTCATAATGATGAAGTAGATGAAGAACGCAAATGCATAAATGTATACTACCCAAGATATGATTGAAATAATCAATGAAAGTATTGCGTAAAACCCAAACATAATATTCCTCCTAAAATTGGCTATAGCCAAAGTTTATTATATGTTATTTTAAAGCGAATTGCAATTTTAGTCACAATTTACATGATTCATCGGATTAGATAGTTTGTAAAAAGTGGTGAGCTCAGTAGTTTCATCTGCAAATATACCAAAATTGAGTATTTCAAAATCATCCTCAACTTGTTGCAATGCCAATGCCAGCTGTTCGGCCATAATTTGGTTTTTATCTATTTGGCTACTGCCATGAATAATTCCGATTCTCATGTTGCTCATTCCTTTGCATATATTATATTGAATAGTGCGAATGCATTTTCTAGTTAAGCACAAAATATATTTATGCTATAATAAAGTTTAGGAGATGGTAATGATGTTAAAGGCAGAACGCTGGCAGCGAATCTTACAATTGGTAAACCAGGCAGGGTTTGTGCGCAGTGAAGAACTTGCGCAGACGCTTGATTGTGCCGAGATTACGATTCGACGTGATTTAATTGCACTTGCTGAAGTTGGTAAATTAGTAAAAGTACATGGTGGTGCGGTTAGCAATAAGCAACAGAAAGCAAAGACTGATGTGCCGGTAGGAACACGAACTGCTGAGGCAGTTCAGCAAAAAATTCGGATTGCAGAACAGGCAGCAGAGTTGATTGATGCCGGCAGTCATATCTATTTAGATGCCGGGACTAGTGTATCAATGATGATACCATTATTGGAAGATAAAGATATTGTTGTTTATACCCATGGATTGCATCATATTCCTGAACTCATTGCTCATCACATACCTACCTATATAATCGGCGGGCGATTAAAAGCTGAGACCTCAGCTGCAGTCGGTGGTCCGGCAATCCGAATGATTGAAACCATACGTATTGACTACGCTTTTATGGGTACCAATGGTATCAGTCCGACTTTCGGTTTCTCGACACCGGAGCAAGAAGAGGCGACAATTAAACAGGCAATTATTAAACAAGCTAAGCAAGTATATATTTTAGCTGACAGTGATAAGTTTGACCAGGAATCATATATTCAGTTTGCCGGTCACCAAGATGCTACTATTATTACCGATCAAAAACCAAACGAAAAATACCAAAATTTCAATATTATTACTATCTAGTTTTATTTTTTATGAGAAGCCGAAAACGCACATTTCTAAGGAAATGTGCGTTTTTTTTTCAAAAAATGAGCGAAAATGTTTGTAAACGGTTACTCGATATGCTAAAATCAAATTGAAAAAGAACAAAAACAATCATTTTCAATCAACAACAATCTTTTTACACTTACGAAAGGAGATGTTTTCATGATTTATACATACACATTGAACCCATCAATCGATTACGTCATGCACGTTGATGCTATTCAATTTGGAGCAACAAATCGGTCAACTTCAGAAATATATAAAATAGGCGGAAAAGGAATCAATGTCTCGGTGGTACTTAATAATCTAGCGATTAAAAACCGCGCGTCAGGATTTCTTGGTGGTTTTTCGGGAAACTTTATTGATAGTGAGCTGAAAAAATACCAGCATATTGAAAATGACTTTGTCCATACTGAACTGCCAACACGGATTAACATTAAAATCAAACAGGATGTTGAAACCGAAATTAATGGCAGCGGTGCAGCCATTCCTGAAGATGCCATCGAGGCACTCTGGCAGCAAATTCGTAATTTGCCGGATGATGCCTTCGTTGTGCTTTCAGGAAGTCTGGCAAAAGGTGTGCCGGAATCAATATATATTGATATCTGTCAGTACCTGAAAAGCCGCAACATTGGCTTCGTCGTTGACACAGCCTCAGCAACATTGCTGGACATCGCCAAGCTCGGCCCGGTTTTGATTAAACCGAACCGCGAAGAGCTTGAAGCTTTTTACAATAGCGAGTTCGCTGATGATCAAGCACTGATTGCTGCTGGTAAAAGGTTGCATGCCGATGGTGCCCAACATGTGATTATTTCCCTGGGTGGCAAAGGTTCAATGTTGATTTGTGAACAAGGTATCTACCGTGCAACTGTTCCCAAAGGAACGCTGGTTGACTCAGTTGGTGCCGGAGATTCAATGATTGCCGGCTTCGTTTACGGTTTTACCATTGGTATGTCCGCGGTAGAAAGCTTTAGGTATGCTGCGGCGGCCGGCAGCGCCACAGCATACTCAAGGGATTTAGCAACGAAGGATGCTATTAACACATTAAAAGATGATATTGAAATTGTTCAGTTATAAAAATATAGGAGCGTGAAAAAGATGAATATTCAAGAGGTATTAAGAAAAGAGCTTGTAATTCTTGATTTGCAAGCAACAACTAAGGAAGGTGCCATTGAAGAGATGGCGGATCGTTTAGTCGCGACCGGCGTAGTTAGTGACAAGGCAGCTTTTCTGGCAAATATTTGGAAGCGTGAAGAAGAGGGCACAACCGGGATTGGTGATGGGATAGCGATTCCCCATGCTAAAACTGACGTTGTTAGCACCCCGTCAATTGTATTTGCTCGTTCAACCGCAGGCGTTGACTTCGCTTCAATGGACGGCAAACCGGCATACTTATTCTTTATGATTGCCACTCCGGCAAATTCAAGTGATGCTCACTTGAAATTATTGTCTGAGTTATCAACACAATTGATTCATGAATCAGTTCGTAAACAATTAATGACAGAAACTGATTACGATAAAATTATTGGAATCTTCAGCCAAGGGGCAAAAACTGAAAATACAGTTAGTAATGAGGCACCATTTGTTGTTGCTGTTACTGGTTGTGCGACCGGGATTGCTCATACTTATATGGCGGCAGAGAAGTTACAAGAAGCCGGCAATAAACTTGGTATTCGGGTAAAAGTGGAAACTAATGGTTCTACCGGTGTGGAAAATCGCTTGACTGGTGCGGATATTAAGGATGCAGCTGGTGTTGTTATTGCTGCTGATGTCAATGTAGAAATGGATCGTTTTGATGGTAAACACTTGATTTCGCAGCCGGTTGCTGCCGGAATTCACAAGCCGGAACAATTATTGCAGGAAGCAATAAGCGGAAAAGCACCCGTGTACCATAGCGAAGGCGGGAACACTGAAAGTAGTGCCAGTGGTGATAAGTTATCAGTTGGGCAACAAATTTATAAGCATTTAATGAGCGGGGTTTCGCATATGTTACCGTTTGTTATCGGTGGTGGTATCGCTATCGCGTTAGCATTCTTACTTGACCAATTGATTGGTGTGCCGCAAGATCAGTTAGCTAGTCTTGGGTCATATAATGCGATTGCTTCACTCTTTAAACAAATTGGTGGTTTGGCATTTGGCTTTATGCTACCAGTATTTGCCGGATACATTGCTTATAGTATTGCTGATCGACCAGGTTTAGTTGCCGGGTTTGTAGCTGGTGGTATTGCAGCTGGTGGTGGTGCAATTGTTGTGAGCTTAGGTGAAGCAATTGGTATTACTGGTTTATCTGATGCCAGTGCCGGATTCCTTGGCGCTTTAGTTGGTGGTTTCTTGGCTGGTTACGTAGTACTGGGAATTAAAGCATTATTCAAAAACTTGCCAAAAGTGTTTGATGGCATTAAAACAATTCTTATTTATCCAGTGTTAACAGTTATCATTGTCGGCATTCTGATGGTCGTTATTACTATTCCAATGGGATGGTTGAATACTTGGCTGAATGACTTCTTAAATGGTTTAAGCGGCGCCAATGCGATTCTGCTTGGATTATTGCTTGGAGCAATGATGGCAGTTGACTTAGGTGGTCCGGTAAACAAGGCAGCCTATATCTTTGCAACCGGAACATTAGCGGCAACGGTAAGCACCGGTGGTAGCGCAATTATGGCTGCAGTTATGGCAGCCGGAATGGTTCCGCCATTGGCAACGTTTGTGGCAACATTAGTATTCCGCAAAAAATTTACTTCACAAGAACGTGATGCCGGCTTAACGAACTCAGTACTGGGATTATCATTCATTACTGAGGGTGCGATTCCATTTGCAGCCGCCGACCCATTACGGATGATCCCAAGTTTCATTGCCGGAAGTGCAATTACCGGAGCAATCGTTATGTTCTTGAATATTAAAGTATTGGCACCGCATGGTGGAATTTTCGTTATCATGCTTGTGTCTAACCCATTATTCTATATTGTGGCAATTGTTGTCGGAACCTTAATTAGTGCTTTGCTGATTGGCGTGTTGCGCAAAAAACCTACAGTTTAGGGAGAAATTTAAAACCCGCGAAGCCTCGGCTTCGCGGGTTTTGTACTTTTAATACATATTTTTCATCGGCTATTCATGTACTTATACTTGCAAAATCAGTATCATTAATAATGAAATGAATATGGTTGGAGGTAAACAAATGAGAGTAGCAAAATGGATTTTGGCAATTGTTAATGGTATATGGATATTTATCTTTTTTGTAATTGCTTCTATTACACAATATGAGGTCTCACAAAAATTTATTAATGGTCAATGTCCGGCGAATCATCCGGTAGGTGATTTTGGTTGTTCTAATGGACTTACTGTTGCTGGACTGATTGGTATCAGCTTTATATTATGGTTTGTTACGATAGTGGCATTAATTGTCTTGAAGATTGTTAAGATGAATGAAAAACACCAGAATAATTAGCTTATAATAATATTTTGTTAAAAATAAATAATTTTATTAAAATTTTGTATTATAATAATTAAGTGGCGAAACCATAAGTGCCTCTGTGAGGAGGTGAAGGGATGGAGATATTAGCTCTTATAATATTGTTAATACTTCTAATACTACGTCAAATTGATGGTGGAAAAGATGATTAATGAAGGTTGAGTCACAATAAAAAGGAAGCCAAGCCCGGCTTCCTTTTTTCTGTTAACAAGATGGACTTGTTAGCTCTTATACTTCTTGATTATACAACTAATATAAAGAAAAAGCAAGAAATAAAAATATAAATGATAAAATAATAGTAATTTGATTAAAGTATCATACTGCCTTCCATATCTTCGTATTCTTCTTCAAGTTTGGATTTGCCTTGAATGATTCCGTGAGCCTCAAGCAGTTTTTCCAAACGGGGAATGAAGAAACCAAGTAATGGTCCAAGGATTAGCATGCCGATGATGGTGCCTTCGCGGATAGTGAAGGTAAGGCTGAATATTAATGTAAGTATCAGTGAAGAGATGATACAAAGGACATCGAAGCCTTGGCGAACGCGCGCGAATGGCCATTTGGTGACAGTGCTAATAGCAAGGCAGATGCCTTCGGCCGGAAAGGGCACGACATCAAGGATGACGATGAGGCTGACGCAGAAGGCCATGGTGGCGATGGCAAGAGTGAAGATGAGCAGTTGTAGTAGGTAGTTATCGATGAAAAAGTCAGTCAGTAAGCTATAAAGCGTCCAGTTGACGACAACGCCGAGCAGAAGTGAGAGCGGGATTTGCAGGAGATTAATTGGTCGAAAATTCTTTCTGAGTAAGGCAATCTGAGCTAGAAGCAGGATAACGTTGAGGCCGATGCCGATAGTTCCGATTTCAATACCGGTCATAAAATAGAGTGATTGGCAAATAGCATCCCAGGCACCAACACCAATCATCATTTTAATGGTAACAGATGCTGCCATTCCGACGCCGACAACTGCTAATAGGAATAAAGTAATCTGCAACCAATTATATTTGCTTTTTCGCTTCATAACTATAACCACCTTCTAATCTTCTTATTACCTTGATGATATACTATTATTTCTCTTTTGTGAAGTTCTAATAAGTATATAGCTAGTGCCAGGTCAGTATGACCGGCTTGGCCGGCATGCTGACCCAAATTTTCCCGAAAAGAAAGGCATTGCTTCATTTATTCACTTTTTGGTATACTTATAGCAATAGGAGAGGGTATCTATGTTTGAAAGAATTCGTGAGGAGCTGCGGAATATTGAACAAACTCATGGGGTAAAGATCTTATATGCTTGTGAGTCCGGCAGTCGCGCTTGGGGTTTTCCGTCTAAGGATAGTGATTATGATGTGCGTTTTATTTATGTGCATAAGCCGGATTGGTATTTGGCGATTGATCAGCAGTCGGATGTGATTGAGTTATCACTGGATGACGGGGTGCTGGATATGTCAGGATGGGATTTACGTAAGACCCTACAGTTGTATCGCAAATCGAATCCTAGTTTGCAGGAGTGGCTGGAGTCGCCGATTGTCTATCTGGAGCAGGATGATTTTTTACATAATATGTTGCAGTTACAAGATGAGGTGTTTTCGCCGTATGTTTGTTTCCATCATTATTTGTCAATGGCGGAGAATACGTATATGAATTATTTGATGGAAGATGAAGTGCGGGCTAAGAAGTATTTTTATGCTTTGCGACCAATCTTTGCTTGCTGGTGGATTGAAGAGAACGGTACGATGCCACCGATTCCTTTTGATGAGTTGCTGGATAGCAGTGTGCCGCGTGAGACACCGCTCTATGAGGCGATTAGTGAATTGTTATTTGCCAAGATGCAAAACGATGAGCAAGATGTTGTTCCTAAAAACCGATTGTTGAATATGTTTATCAGCGAGTGTGTTGAGGAGTTTCATGAATATGCTAAGACATTAGAGAAAACAAATCATGATGTGACACCGCTGCTAAATCGTTTTTTTATGCATACCTTAAAGAAAGCTTGGAAATAGATAAGTGAGAGGAAAAAATCCTGACCATTCTGTGGTTGGGATTTTATTTATTTTCATAACATTATAATGTTATATTGACAGACGCTTTCAAAAGCATTATAATCTAGCCATATAGTATTTATATGAATGTTTTTTTTGAAGGAGGGATTCTCATGGAAGCAGCTTTAGAGCGCTTTGGAGAAAAGCTTTTGCCATTTGCTAATGCGATTGGTAATCAGCGTCACATGCAAGCAATCCGAAATGGATTAATTGCTATTTTACCACTGACTATTGTGGGGTCGTTTTTTGTCATTTTCTTGAATTTACCGATTCCCGGGTATACTGAGTGGATTGCCCCTTATCGCGAAATTTTGGATGTACCATTTCGTTTTACAGTAGGGATTATGGCTTTGTATGCTAGTTTTACGATTGGCTCGTTTTTAGGAAAGTCTTATGGGTTAGATGATATTACCAGCGGGTTTTTGGCATCTTTAGGATTTTTATTGTTGGTTATGCCGGTTAACATCACTGAAGGTATTACCAGCGCTGGTGTTGAAATTACCGGACGATATATTCCTATTACGCCACTTTCGGCCCAAGGTTTGTTCTCGGCGATTCTAGCATCGGTAATTGCAGTTGAGATTTTTCATTTAATGAAGAAGTATAAGCTGGAAATCAGAATGCCTGAGGGAGTGCCGCCGGTAGTAACGAGTTCATTCTCGGCATTATTACCAACCTTAGTTATTATATTAGTATTCTGGATTCCGCGTCATATTTTGAATTTTGATGTGAATGGTGCATTGACTTGGTTGATTTCACCATTGCAGGTATTCTTAACCGGAGATAACTTATTTGGTGGTATATTAACAGTATTGTTGATTTGTGTCTTCTGGGTATTAGGGATTCATGGTCCGGCAGTATTGGGGCCGATTGTTCGTCCATTCTGGGATCAAGCCATTGCTCAAAACAGTGAGGCTTTCCAAGCTGGAATGAGTGCCTTCCAACTACCGAATATTTTTACCGAGCAGTTTTTGCAATGGTATTTGTGGATTGGTGGCGCAGGAACAACATTGGCATTAGTAATTATGTTTATGTTCTCGAAGTCAAAGTATCTTCGTCAGCTTGGCCGACTTTCATTTTTACCGGGATTATTTAATATTAATGAGCCAATTATTTTTGGAGCACCGATTGTTATGAATCCGATTTTGGCGGTTCCATTCATTGTGACACCGATAATCAACCTATTTATTGCGTATTTCTTTACAATAATGGATTGGGTGCCGCGAATGGTGGCCAAGGCGCCGTTTACAGTGCCGGCACCAATAGGAGCGATGATGAGTTCTAACTGGAATGTCATGTCCTTCTTCTTGGTATTAATATGTTTTGCGGTTTCGTGGGTTATATATTGGCCATTCTTCCGTATATTTGAGCGCCGTAACTTGGAGAATGAGGCGGCAGTTGAAGCCGAAGCGGAAGCTACTAAAGCAGAAGTGAATGATGCAGCAACTGCATAATTTAAAATAGAAAGAATTTGGTGAATTGATATGGATACAGTCTTATTGGGAATATTAATAGTAGCAATAATAATTGTTGCTCAAGTAGTTTTGCGTCGAGTACACTGGGTGGCGCATGCGCCGATTATTAATGTTATTTTGGCAGCATTAGCAATCATTGTCGTTACCGTAGTTATATGTATAGTGCTGGGAAATTACTTTTATGAACCAGTGATTATGGCAACAATTTTTGGGGCAACAATGATTCAGATTAATTATTCAAAGAGATTGCAACGGTATCAAGAAGCAGCTAAATAAGTAAGGGGATGTCGGGAAAATTTAATTTGACCGACATCTTTGATTTTTCATAGAAAGACGGTGTATAATATGAATAGACGATTGGGAATTTCAATTTATCCGGAACACTCGACGGTAGAGCGGGATAAGGCATACATTAAGCGCGCTGCCGAATGTGGTTTTGAGCGGGTGTTTACTTGTTTGTTATCAGCGCAGAAACCGATTGATGTGATTCGTGAAGAATTCAGTGAGACAATTGGCTTTGCCAGAAATTTAGAGATGGATGTCATTTTAGATATTGCGCCAGCAGTATTCTCCGGTTTAGGAATTAGTTATGATGATTTATCATTTTTTGCTGAACTGGGTGCCAGCGGGATCCGTTTAGATTTAGGTTTTGATGGCTTGCGCGAATCACAGTTTACTTATAACCAATATGATTTGGATATTGAAATCAACATGAGTAACAACACCAATTATGTCAATAATATTTTTTCGCATAATCCTAAGGAGACGAAATTATTAGGGTGTCATAATTTTTATCCGCAACGCTTTACCGGACTTGATTTTGATTTTTTCATTGCTTGTTCGCAACGTTTTAAAGAATTAGGATTACGTACAGCAGCATTTGTAAGCTCAGATGCAGCAACAATCGGACCATGGGACATAAATGACGGTTTATGTACTTTGGAAGAGCATCGGGAGTTGCCGATTACGACACAGGCAAAACATCTTTGGGCTACCAATTTGATTGATGACGTTATTATTGGGAATGCTTACGCCAGTGATGATGAGTTAGCGGCACTTGGCGCACTGAACCGTTATGTATTGGAGTTTGAAGTTGAAGTTGAGGCTGGAGTGAGTGCAGTCGAACGAACAATTATGTTTGATGAGCCGCATATTCGCCGTGGTGATATAAGCAGTTATATGATTCGCTCAACGCCGAGCCGGACCAAATACAAAGCTGAGCAGTTTCCGGTTCGCCCGGTAGAGAGTCATACCTGCGGTGATGTGATGATTGGTAATGACAACTTTGGCAAGTATAAAGGTGAGTTACAATTAATTTTAAAAACAATGCCAATTGATGAACGTAAGAATTTAGTTGCTCGGGTTGTTGATTACGAACGATTCTTGATTCCGTATATCGGCGCATGGAACACATTAGCATTTAAGGAAAAAACAAAATAGATAAGGAGTCTTAATGATGGGACATTTATTAAAGTCGGGGATTTTGCTTGATACCTCTCATCCGCGACATTTACAGCAAACTGACATTTTAATTGAGGATGGGAAGATTAGCCAAGTGGCGGCAAATATTGCTGCGGATGAGCATGAAGTTATTGAATTAAGCGGGAAGTATGTATCGGCGGGCTGGATTGATATGCACGCACATACGTTTACCAGTGATGGTCCGCTTAGTACTGATGCTGATCTCCTTGGTGTTGAGCAAGGCGTAAGTATGGTTATCGATGCCGGTACTGCCGGAAGCGACGACATGCCGGTCTTTTTTGAGCAGATGCAAACAAAGAAGACAAAGATTAAAGCCTTTATAAATGTTTCATCAATGGGAATTGCCAGCCGGTATGAGTTGCGGGATTTAAATCAGATTAGATTTGATGATATCCGCAACACATATAAAAACTACCAGGATTTTATTGTTGGTATTAAGGTACGTGAGAGCGGTAGTGTGGTGGGTGAAAACGGAGTGCAACCGCTTGTCCTCGGACAAACGATTGCAAAAGAACTTGGATTGCCAATCATGGTTCATATCGGCAATACGCCGCCGGAATTATTGGATATTCTAGCTTTGTTAAAGCGTGGCGATATTGTTACGCACATATATAATGGCAAAGCTAATAATATTTTCCAAGGTGGCGATGTGGTGCATCCGGATGTTATTGCAGCTCATCAGCGCGGCGTTATTTTTGATATTGGTCATGGTCGAGATAGTTTTAGTTTTGATGTGGCCCGCCGTGCGTTAGCACAAGGATTGGTGACTGATACGATTAGTACAGACGGGTATACTGAAAATTTACCGGGACCGGTAAAAAGTTTAGCTAACGTGGTAACTAAGTTTCTGCACTTAGGTATGCCGCTTGCCGATTGTATTGATAAGATTACTGCGAAGCCGGCGGCAGTGCTTGGCCTTGAGAACGGCCGTGTGCTGCCCGGACTTCCTGCTGATATAACCGTCTTTAGTGTTATTCGTGAGGAAGTTGAATTAGTAGATAGTACTGGTGCGGTTGAGATTGGGCAGCAATTCATCCAGCCGGAGATGGTATTTATTGATGGTGATAAATTTTTAGTACACCCCAAGAGTACTTGTTCACAAGCGGTTATAGAGCCGCTTGACACAGCGGAGGAGTTAAATAGTATGGAGTTAGTTGATTTAGGTGTGCGCCGGGTAATTAATGCCTCGGGGCGGATGACCAAGCTTGGGGTTTCAACACCAAGTGCGTCGGTGCTAGCAGCGATGAATCGTGGTGCCGACAGTTATGTGCTGATGGATGAATTAATTGATGCAGCCGGTCAGTTTATTGCCAGCGAGATTGGTGCGGCTGACGTTTGTGTGACAACAAGTGCTTCTAGTGGAATTGTTTTGACAATTGCTTCATTGATAGCCAAAAATAATATTGAGTATATTGAGAACCTGACGAAATATAGTTCAAAACTGCCAAATCAAGTGTTGATGCTTAAGGGACACAATGTGAATTATAATGTGCCAATCGAGACGATGGTGAATCTTGGTGGCGGTGTTATTAAAGAAGTTGGCTCAGCTAACCAGGCGTCACGTGCGCAGCTGGAAGCGGCGGTCAGCGATGATACGATTGCGCTTTTTTACGTGAAATCGCATCATACGGTGCAGAAGAATATGGTTTCGCTTGAAGACATGATTGCTGTCGCTAAGGCATATCATTTGCCATTGATTGTAGATGCTGCAGCTGAAGAAGATTTCAGTAAGTATCTGGCAATGGGCGCTGATTTGGTCATCTATAGCGGAACTAAAGCTTTATGCGGTCCGACATCGGGATTTGTAGCTGGTAGTGACGCTGAGTTGATTGCTAATATTAAAGCACAATACCGTGGCATTGGCCGGGCAATGAAGGTCGGCAAGGAAACTATTTACGGATTGGTACAGGCGGTTGCTGAGTTTATGCAGGCACCACCAAAACCAGTGGTAACCCAGACTGAACTTGAAGCGTTTATGGGCGCTGTGAATCAGATTGCCGGATTAACTGCTGAATTTGAAGATGATGAGTCCGGGCGGGCAATTGCGCGAGTGCAGATTCATGTTGATGAACGAACTGATGGTTATGGAAAAAATGCGCTCACCCTGGTCAGCGAGCTGGCCCAAGGTGAGGTAGCGATATTCACCCGTGACTACTATGCTAATGTTGGTCACTTCAGCATTGATCCGCGGCCGTTGTTGGCAGGCGACTTAGATATTATTTTAAGCCAATTACAAAATTTGCAAGGAGAATGAGTTATGAATACAAAAATTAGTTTTTATAAAGGACGAGTAGCATTGAATGTGCTGACTAATAGCCTTGAGAATGCCAAAGCAATTTATGATGCAACTGAAGGTCATGTAGTAGTAGGATTGCTTTCTGCCGACTACCCGGATGTGCCAAGTGCAATTACTGATATGAAACAATATCAAGAAGCAATTGATAATGCAATTTCAGTAGGTCTTGGTGCCGGTAATCCTAAACAGTGGCGAGCTGTGGCGGAAATTTCAGCAGTCTTAAAACCGCAACATGCTAATCAAGTATTTCCGGCAGTAGGTTTTACCCGGGCAAAGATTGATAATGATACAAGCTTCATCAATACACTAGTAAGCCCAAGCGGAACACCAGGGATGGTGAAAATTACTACCGGACCACTTTCAAGTCAAGCACCTGATGGTGTTGTACCTGTTGAATCAGCGATTGCTTTGATTAAAGACATGGGTGGTAGTTCAATTAAGTTCTTTCCAATGAAGGGTTTAGCAACTAAAGATGAATATATTGCGGTCGCAAAGGCTTGTGCGGAGCACGATTTAGCATTAGAGCCAACCGGTGGTATTGATTTGGATAACTTTGAAGAGATTGTACAAATTGCCCTTGATGCCGGAGTAAAAGAAATTATTCCTCATGTATATACTTCAATCATTGATAAAGACAGTGGTTCAACACGTATTGAAGATGTTGAAACATTATATGCAATAATCAAAAAAATAGTCTAGTATAGGAGCGATTGAGTATGCAAAAGATTGCCGGTTTCGGAGAAATTATGCAGCGACTGATGACACAGAAGTATCAGACAATTGAGCAGACGCAAGGCTTTGATGTGATGTACACCGGAACCGCCTTGAATGTTTTGGCGAGCCTGGCTTACTTTGGCTATGATACACGTATGATCAGTAAGTTGCCGGAGAATGCTTTGGGCTTTGCGGCCAGGAGTGCGGCGCAAAGTTTTGGCGTTGATATGTCAAGAGTGATTATCGGCGGCGATTACCTGGGATTGTATTTTTTAGAGCAGGGATTTGGGGTGCGGCCTTCTAAGGTTATTTATAATCGTGAGCATAGTGCATTTGTGACCTCGCATTTGGATGAATATGATTGGGATGCTATTTATCAGGATGTGACTCATGTACATTTTTGCGGGATTAGTTTTGCGGTGGCAGAAAATGTGCGTAATATTGCAGTGGCAGCGATTAAGCAGGCTAAGGAACGCGATATTGTTGTGAGTTTGGATTTTAACTATCGCCCCGGGCTTTGGAGCAAGGAAGAAGCTATTGATGTTTACTTAGGTGTTTTGCCGCTCGTTGATATTTGTTTTGCTAATCAGCGGGATTTTTCAGAATTATTGCCGTTTAGCGTGATTGATGAGACTGAGAGTTACGAGCAAATGATTGAGAAGACGATGCAAGATGTGTTCTCGAGATACCCTAATATTCAGTTGATTGCCGGAACCAAACGTTTAGTTTTAGAACCAACCTTTCATCAGTTGCAAGGATTCATTGCAACCCCTGCGACCGTAGTGTTTTCCAAGGCGTATCAATTTGATGTGCTGGAGCGAATCGGTGGTGGTGATGCATTTGTTGCCGGTGTTTTACATGGCTATTTGGGGGAAGAACCCTTGAGCTACACCGTCGAGTTCGGTGTAGCCAGTAGCGTGTACAAGCACACAATTTTAGGCGACTCAAATCGGGCTCGCATTAGTGACATTGAAAAGTTGATGAAAAGCAGTAAAAATGATATGATAGAGAGGTAAATTACGATCTGTAAGGAGAGGTTATTTACCTCTTTTTTTACATTTAGGAGGAAAACAAATGCTCGATTACCGTAAGGGGGCACCGGCATTGTATTTGCAGATTAAGGATATTTTACGCCAAGAGATTTTCGATGGCTTATATCCTCTAGGAACTTACATTCCAACCGAAACCGAATTGGAAAAAAAGTTCGATGTCAGCAAGATTACGATTCGCAAAGCAATTCAGGATTTAGAAGATGAGGGGTATCTGCTAAAGAAGAAGGGCAAAGGGACATTGGTTATTCAGAATAACTATTTTAACAAACTTTCAAAGGCCAAGTCTTATTCACAGAAACTTGAGGAATTAGGGTTTACGCTTTCAAAAGCAGAGGTTACAGTATCACGAGTGGATACCAAAACAATTCCCGGACTGGACAACTATTTTGCGACGCAGGCACTCTGTGTATCACGGGTTATTCTGGCAGATAAAGATAAACTGACATACATTCAAACTTATTTGCCGGCAACTCTGGGATTACCAGAAATTGCAAGCGGGTACAAAGATTCATTGTATCGGTTGTTATCTGACTTAGGTGCAACGATGGGGCGTTGTGAAGATCAATTTAGTGTTGAATATGCCAACAGTGAAGTTGCTGCCAAATTGAACATTCCTGCCGGGCAGGCAATTTTAAAGCGAATCAGAATCGGTTATGATCAGTTTAACCAAGTAATTGAATATTCATTAGCATACTATCCGACGACAATTCAACCTTATATTGTTGAGATGGAGAAGTAGAAAAAGGGGCACCGCTTGGCGGTGCCCCTTTTTTATAAAATAAAGCAATAAATAAGTTGGAAAACAAAAAAAATGGGATTTCATGTGTTTTATTTGCAAAGATAGAGTGCTTTACTTGTGCAATCGTGAAATCAGATTTATACTAAAATAGAAAGGTGTGAGATAAATGGAAAATTTAGCAAAGGATGCTAGCCAGTTTACTAAAGTTGAAAATAAGAAGTTGTTATCTCAGTTAGATTTTGCTGACATGCAAGATTTTGAGGATGCGCAACGGGGATTATTGGGAACAGTACCGGCTCCGGGAATAACTAATGCAAATGGAGATGTTGTTTGGTCAGTAGAGAAGTTTGCTTTTGAAGATATTGATGCAGATTGCCCTGACACGGTAAATCCAAGTCTTTGGCGTCAAGCAAAATTAAATAATATACACGGATTATTTGAAGTAACTGAGGGTATTTATCAGGTGCGTAATCTTGATCTTGCCAACATGACAATTATTGAAAGTGACACCGGTATTATCATTATTGATACAACAAGTACGGTTGATCAATCCAAAGCGGCACTGCAGTTGTATTATTCAATTCGTGGTGAGAAACCAATTAAAGCAATTTTAATTACTCACTCACATGTTGACCACTATGGTGGATTAGCAGGATTAGTGAGTCAGGAAGATATTGATTCTGGGAAAGTACCATTATATGTACCGGATGGATTCTTACTTGAAGCTATTAGCGAAAATGCTTATGTTGGGAATATTATGAGTCGCCGTATGTATAATCAGGTTGGTATTATTCTTGACGCCAGTCCAAAAGGTCAAGTGGATGAGGGATTAGGTAAAGGTGGTGCTATTAATGGTGAAGTGTCATTGTTAGTACCATCACATATAATAAAAGAAAAACGTGAGACCCATGTGATTGATGGTTTCGAGATTGAATTTATGCTAGTGCCAGGAACAGAAGCGCCTGCCGAAATGATTATGTATATGCCAAGCAAAAAAATATTATTACCGGCTGAATTAATTACTCATAATTTGCATAATGTCCTGACATTACGTGGCGCCCAAGTTCGTGACGTACGTAAATGGTGGCAAGCTATTGATGATATGATGGCAATTTATGGCGATAAGACAGATATTATTTGTGCCGTTCACCATTGGCCGACATGGGGACACGAACGTTGCATGGAATTGATGACAATCCAACGTGATACTTATAAATATATGCTTGACCAAACTTTACGTTTGATGAACTTAGGATACAACATGGTTGAGATTGCCGAAATGATGGAGTTGCCACCAAAACTAGGCAATCATTGGAGCATGCGTGGATATTATGGAACATTGAATCATGATGTGAAAGCCATCTATCAACGCTATTTAGGTTGGTTTGACATGAATCCGGCTAACTTACATCCGTTACCACCGGTTGAACAAGGCAAAGCTTTTGTTGAATTTGGTGGCGGTAGCGAAGCGGTACTTGCAAAAGTAAAAGCTGCATATGAAAATGGAGAATATCGCTTTGGTGCGGAAATTGGTAAACATTTGGTGTTTGCTGAGCCGGATAATAAGGAAGCGATGTTGGTGCTTGCTGATATTTATGAGCAATTAGGTTACCAGAGTGAAGCCGGAACATGGCGTGATACTTATCTGATGGGGGCACTTGAATTACGGGCTGCTACAGCAGGCAAGAAAATTACTCCACCGGTTGGAACCGTAGGTGTAAACTCATTGAATGCTATGGAAGACT
This sequence comes from Culicoidibacter larvae, assembly GCF_005771635.1. Lineage (GTDB taxonomy): Bacteria > Bacillota_I > Bacilli_A > Culicoidibacterales > Culicoidibacteraceae > Culicoidibacter > Culicoidibacter larvae. The sequence goes on from NZ_VBWP01000014.1 coordinate 34,994, forward strand.
ATATGTTGCTTGATTTCTTGTCAATGCTTATTGTTGGTCCGAAAATAGTTGATAAGCCAATGAACTTCAAGTTAGTGCAACCTGATCGCAAATCAACTTATGCGCTGGAAATAAGTAATGGGGTTTTGATTTTCCATGAGAATAAAAAGTTGCCAAATGTTGATGCAACAATTACTTTGAATCGTAATGAGTTATCAATGCTGGCGCTAAAAATGACAAAACCATCTGAACTGATTGCCTCAGGAAAAATGACGGTTGAAGGTAATGCTGATATGGTTGAAGAGTTCTTCACCGAACTTGATGCATTTACCCTTGATATTAATATTGCCAGACCATAAATTGGTTTAAAAAAAGCTCCCTGCCGGGGAGTTTTTTTCCTTGTTTAAACAACTGCAGAAATATGGTAGAATAAAGCTATTAGGTGGTGCCAAGCAGCATGAACAAATATTATGAGATTTATGAAGATTTGAAAGCAAAGATTTTAAATAATGAGTATCGGGAGCTGTTGCCTTCTGAAAATCAACTGACCGAGATTTATGGGGTGACGCGTAATACTATTCGTAGGGCTATTGATCTACTTGCCAGTGATGGTTTTGTTGTCAGTAAAAAAGGCAAGGGTGTTTTTGTGCTTGAGAATCGCTCGGTTGAATTTGCTATCAGTGGTTTGGAAAGTTTTCGCGAGGTTATGATTCGAACCGGGGAAAAATTTAAAACTGATGTTGCTGAGTTTGGGGCGATGATTGCTGATGAGCAGTTAGCAAAGCAGAGCGGGTTTACGCCGGGGACGGTGCTGACACATATTAAGCGGGTGCGTTCGTTGCAAAATGAGCGGATTATTCTTGATGTTAATTATTTTGTTGAACAATTGATTCCTGGACTTACTAAGGAAGTTGCTGAACAGTCGATTTATACTTTTATTGAGCAAGAACTAAATATTGAGATTGGTATTGCTAAAAAGAGTATTGTGATTGAACGGGCTACAGAGATGGACTATCAATATTTGGATATGCTTGACTTTGACTTAGTAGTCGTTGTGCATAACTTTGTTTATTTACAGGACGGGGTATTGTTTGAGTATACGCAGTCGCGTCACCGTCCCGATCGCTTTATTTTTACCGATATTGCTCGCCGATAACTAAGATGAGTCGGCCACTGGATAACCAGTGGCCGTTTTTTGTTAGAAAATGTATTTTGATTGTACTTTGTGTGTATAATTAATGAACAATATTGCTAAATTATCGTATTTTTATTATAATTTAATCTTGTAAGCAGTTATAAAATGTAAAGTGGGGGGCTTTTTTATGACAAAAATATTGTTTGTAGATGATGATGAGCGCTATCAAACGGTCATCAAAGAATTATTAGAAGTTGAAGGGTATACCGTTGTAACGGCAATGAATGTTGCCAGTGGACTGGAACTCTATAAAAATAGTAAGTTTGATTTAGTAATTAGCGATTTAAAGATGGAGACTTTTGATGGGCTTCAGTTCTTACAAATGATTCGCAAATATAATAAGCAAGCGAAAGTGATTATTTTGACAAATTCAGAAAGTCCGCGCGACGAGTTGCGGGGCTTGGATTTAGAAGCAAGTGAGTATATTAATAAGACAACTGAAATTGATATTATGCTCAAGCGAATTGAGCGCGTACTGATGATGGATGTTGATGCTCAGCCTAAACGTGAAATTTTACGAAGTAATTTTGAGGATTTATCTTTAGACTTGCGCAATTTCCGGGTGAAGAAGAATGATGTGGAATATAATCTTACGCAGACGGAATTTAATGTCTTGGCTTATTTGATGAAAAATAAAAATGAAGTTGTCAGCCGGGAAACAATTTTGGAAGCAGTTTGGAATGTATCCGGGACGCTTGGCGATATTCGTGCCGTAGATACTTATGTAAAGCGGATTCGTTCGAAGTTGCGGATTTCGAGCATTTTTACCGTTCGCGGTGTTGGCTATGAATGGGTTGAGAAGTAATGAAGAATACAGGGTGGAAAAAATTATTTTATGTTTTGACAATCACCTACTTTGTATTTGTACTTATCCTTGCAGCTGCATTATATTTGATGTCGAACATGTATAACCAACTAAATATGCAACACGCAGAAACGATGAAAAATGAAATTACTGAAATACTGTATACCCAAGAGACAAGTGATTTGCCTCAGGTGCTCAGTGCGTTTAAAGCTGAAAATAATGTTGATTTAGTAGTTATTACGCCAAATGAATTGATTTATTCATCAATGCCAACTGCTGATTTTTCAGTTTTAAATAAGACTGTTAATCAAGAACAAATTAGTTTTTATGGTGCTTTTACCGTTGAACAAGATGGATTAACATATCAGGTTTGGACTGCGGTCTATAAAATTAACAGCGAGCAATTTTTCTTAATTATTATGACAGCATTTGTTTTGGCAGTGCTGGTTTTGGCGTGTATTATAATTGTTCTTTTATTATTAGTATTCCGTAATTCAATTAAACCACTAAGCCGTTTGCGTGATAATATTCTCAAGCTGCGCAGTTATCAGCTTGATGAAGTAGCGGCGAAAGCGAATGCCAATGAATATGACCGGCTTTCGCAAGAGCTTAGTGAGTTTACTGATGACTTGCAAGAGAAGATGGATGTTATTGGCACCCAGTATTCTCAGCTTGAGCGTGAGCTGCAGAAGAAGCAAGAGCAACACATCAGTAAAATTAATTTAGTGCGATCATTGATTCATGATGCTAAAACACCGGTCAGCTTGGAGTTGCTGAATATCAGTCAGCTTAAGAAAAATGACGGTAATATTGAAGAAAATGAGCAACGGCTTCAAAATATGGAGCAGAATAATAAAGCCTTGCTTGCTGATATTCTTGATATCATGAAGATTTTAAATGAGCTAACTATGTAATTGTCAATATATAATCATAAAATTATTGTTCATTCTTTAATAGCGTAACTTGAAAGGATC